>NZ_JBITJP010000001.1:597402-868042 GCF_044460165.1 Embleya sp. NPDC050154 | reverse complement strand
GGCAAGATCTTCTACGGCGGCATGCTGCTCAAGACCAGCGGCATGACCTACAAGAAGTACCGCACCGCCACCCTCAACTCGGCCAAGACCCTCGACCCCACCTGCGCCCTGTTCAACAAGACCAAGGCCGCCTGGGACGCCGTCAGCGTCCCCGCCCAACCCAACGACCCCACCTGCACCGGCGGCCCGGGCCAGAACGACTTCTCGATGACCCTCAGCCCGAACTCGGGCACCGTACAGGCCGGCAACTCGGTCTCGTCGACGCTGAGTACGACCGTCACCTCCGGTGTGGCGCAAACCGTCGCGCTGACCGCGTCGGGTCAGCCCACCGACGTCTCCGTGACCCTGACCCCGAACTCCATCCAGTCCGGCGCGTCCTCGACGCTGACCGCGACCGCGGCGGCGAACGCGGCGAACGGCACCTACGTGATCACGGTCACCGGTACCGGCGCAACGGCCACGCACACGGCCCAGTACACCCTGACCGTGGGCAGCGGCCCGCCCGGCAACGCGCTGCGCAACGGTGACTTCGAAGCGGGCACCGCCAACTGGACGCAGAACGCCAACATCATCACCAACAGCAACCCGGGTTCCGCGCACGGCGGCTCCTGGTACGCGTGGATGATGGGCTACGGCTCCACGGCCACGGAGAACCTGAGCCAGGCCAACGTCACGATCCCGGCCGGTTCGCCGAACCTGCGCGCGTGGATCAAGACCACCACCCGGGAAACCGGCAACACGGTCTACGACACGCTCAAGATCAAGATCGGTTCGACCACCCTGGCCACCTATTCCAACGTCGGCGCCACCGGTGCCTACGTGCAACGCACGGTGAACCTGAGCGCCTATGCGGGGCAGACGGTCACCATCACCTTCGCGGGCTCCGAGGACTCGTCACTCGTCACCACGTTCCTCGTGGACGACGTGACCATCTCCTGATCGCACGCGACCGACAACGGCCTCGCTCCCGGCGCCCCACGCCGGGAGCGAGGCTTTCGCGTGCCCGCCGCCGGCGGCGGGGCGGGGCCCTGGTGTCGCCGGAGTCGTTGGGGGTGGGGTGGGTGTCGGGCGCAAGGGGGTTCGCTCGTCTCGCGCAGGTGGGGTTTCGGGGGGCGGTGAAGGGGTGACCATCTCGCGCACGGTGACCGTGTCCGCCCGCACCCGGCGCGGGTGGTCGGCCCGCCCCTCGGCTTCTCTGGAGAGTGATGGCATCGAACCAGTCCACCCCCTGGGTGGGTGCGTCGCGGGTGTTGCGCAACCCGCGGATCTGGGTGATGCCCTCGGTCATCGTGGGGCTGCTGGCCTTCCTGCTCTCCATCCTGTACATGGGCGGCATCCTCGATCCGCGCAGGGACCTGCACCGCCTGCCGATCGGCCTGGTCAACGCGGACCAGGGCGTGCCGTCGGCGGGCGGGACGGAGAACCTGGGCGCGCGCATCATCGCCGGCATCGCCGCCGCGCCCGACCCCGGGGACACGGTGTCCTGGCGCGTTCTCGACGAGGCGTCGGCACGCCGACGGATGGCCTCGGGCAAGCTGTACGGCGCGATCGTGGTGCCGGCCGACTTCACCGCGTCGGTGGCCGCCCTGAACACGCCCGCGCCGGCCGCGCCGACCCGCCCGACGGTCAACCTACTGACCAACCCCGGAGCGGGCAGCCTGGCCTCCTCGTTGTCCACCGCGATCGCCCAACAGGCCTTGCACGCCGCCTCGTTGCAGCTCGGCGCGACGCTGACCGGCGCGCCGCAGGCGGCTCCGGGGCAGACCACCACGGCCGGTCGCCTGCTGCTCGCGGACCCGATCGCGGTCGCCGTCGCGGTGGGCCACCCGATCGCCCCCCGCAGCGGACTGGGGCTGACCGCGTTCTACTACACGCTCCTGCTGGTACTGGCCGGCTTCCTCGGCGGCAACATCATCAGCAACGGGGTCGACGTCGGGCTCGGCTACGTGGCCAGTGAGATCGGCCCGTGGCGTACCGAACGCCCACTGGTACACATCACCCGCACCCATCAACTCGCGGTCAAGTGCGTGATATCGGCCGTGTTGTCGGTGCTGACCGCGACCCTGATCATGTTCGCCACGATCGGCATCCTGGACATGGACGCGTCCCACCTGCCCCTGCTGTGGGTCTTCTCGATCTGCGCGAGCACCGCGGTGGGGCTGGGCGTCCAGGCGATCAACGCGGCCTTCGGCGGGATCGGCCAGTTGGTGAGCATGTTCGTGTTCATCGTGCTGGCGCTGCCGTCCTCCGGCGCGACCATCCCGCTCCAGGCGCTGCCGCGCTTCTACCGGGTGCTGTCCGCGTTCGAGCCGATGCGCCAACTCAGCGACGGCGTACGCGCCATCCTGTACTTCGACGCCCGCGCCGACGCGGGCCTGACCCGGGCCTGGGCGGGCATCGCCTTCGGCGCACTGGCGGGCCTCGCTTTCGGCTTCGCGATGACCACCTATTACGACCGCAAACAACTGCACCGCGTCGCCCCGACACCCGAGTAGCCCCACCGAACCCGGCCGCGAACGGGCGACCCGGGCCGATTCGGCAGGCGTCGGGATCGATGCTTCGTCTCGTCCGATATCCGCCGAACCCGGTGCCGATCCCGCTGATTCGGCCGGCCCGCGAGCACCGCGGGATATCGTGGTCGAACCCGTACCGGTGGCGAAGATCCCGGATCCGTGAGACCAAAGGACCCCTCCAGTGCCCGAGATTCGTGATTCGTCGTCGGATCGCCGTCGCCGTCGGGGGGCCGCCGCCGAGGCGCGTCCCCGGCGTGGCGAATATCTGGACGGCGATGTTCCGGACATCGACTACGACATGGAGCCGAAGTACACGGACAATCGTCGGGGAACGGCTACCGAGGCAAATGTCGGGCCGGACGTATATCGGGACGGCGATGTCCCGGACATCGACCGCGTCACCGAGCCGGAGTACAAGGGCACCGAGGTCTTGGAAGGCGACGCCCTGGACGACGAGGTGGAACACCACGCGCCGCGCGAACACACCTCGAGTCGACGCATGCTGGAGCAGGGCCCGGACGTCTTCGGAACCGATTCGACCGCCGCAACGCGGGGGCGCGTCCCGGCGGACAAGATCCCCTCCCCGTTTCTCTCCGCCCCCGCTCCCGCTCTCGGCTCCGGCTCTGCGGGGATCGCTGCCACCGGCATGACACCGGCCCGCGGATCGAACCCCTCCGTGAACCGAACCACCCAGGTCGCCCACCCACGCGCCACGACTCTGGGCGCGGGCAGCGACCTGAAGAACTCACCGCATCGCACCCCACAACGCGGCTACTGACCCGTCCCCGGGCCGGGCCGGGCCGACGGGCGTGAGTGGGTCGGTGGTCTGTCTCGGCAGGTCCCGGCTTGGGCCGGTCCTAGCTTCGGGTGGTCATGGCCAGGAGGCGCGGGCCCGCGACGTGGCGGAAGATCGACCAGTACTCGGCGTGGCCGAGCAGCGGGGAGACCACCCGCAGGTCGGCGGCGTCGCGGATGTCCTCGTCGGCGGCGGCCAGAAGGGCCTCCACGATCGCTGCGGTCCGCGCCAGCAGGTCGCCGTTCCGGGTCTCGACGGCCGGGACGATCACGGGCCAGAAGAGCGCGTCGGAGAGGATGCCGTACGGATTGAGCAGGTAACCGACGGAGGCGTCGGGGATCACGCGGCCTTCCTGCACGGCGTCGAGTTCGGCGTCCGCCTTCAGCTCGGCAAGGTGGGGGCGCGCCTCCGGGAGCCGTTCCCACAACCAGTCGAACAGTCCTCGAAACGTCAACGCGGGCTCGCGAGACTCCGGCACGTCCTGCCCTCTTCCCATCACGTGAACCACGGTGCCCGAAGCGGCATTTGCGGTGAGATCGTATCGTTCGACCGGCCGCGGATCCCGCGCGGCCTCGCACGGCGCGGTGCGGGGGCACCGTCAGGGGTCGGCCTCCGGGCCGTTGCGTCCGCGTTTCCTGGTCGAATCGTTCGAAGCCGCGAGCCCGCCACTGCGTCCCGGTTGTGGGCGCAGGGCCTCGGATCCCCGCGCGGTTTCGATCAGTGCCGCGGCCCGGCCCATGCCCCGGGCCGCGACGCGCGCGGCCTCGGACGCGAGGTTCTGCGGTTCGGGTCTGGCCAAGTGGCGCCGCAGATCCGCGATCAGACCCATGTCGGGAACCACCGCCTCGAGGGCGGGGCGCTTGAAAGTGGACGTGAGAAAACGCGACCCCGTCACCGACGCCAGCTCGGGTTCGGCCTTCACCGACTCGACCGCGTTCAGCATGGTGTTCGCGCGCTCCGGATTGGCGTGCAGCCACGCGGTGATGCCACCCGCCACGTCGCGCATCTGAAGTGTCCGGTACAGCTCGCCGGACTCGGCCAGGATGACCGACTTGTCCCGGGCCGAGAGTCCGGGCTCCCGGAGCGCCTTGCGATATCGACCGAGCAGGTCGACGGCATCGACGGCGTGGAAGAGCTCTCGACCCGGAGGGCCCGTGGGTCGCCCGTCGTGCAGTTCGGCACGCAGGGCCGCGGCGGACTTGCCATTGCCGACCCAGGTCCCGGTGTCGCCCGGCTTCGCATAGGTGTCGGCGACGACATGACGCAGCTTGTCGCTGTCCACTTCCGGAGGCGTCGCCTTGGCCAGTTGACTTCTCGGCGATCCGGTCGGCGGGCCCTGTGGCTGAGACATATACCGACCGAACTCCTCCCATGGGGAAACGAGGAAAACCTATCGAGGAGGACCTCGTGCCACGTGCGATTGCGGCACATTGCCGGTCCGGACGAGGGACTTCCCTGGACGTTCGGCCTGTTGGCCGCGACCTGTACGGCCCGGCTCGGCTTCATCCTCCATCCTTACCAAAATGTAAGTACCCGACAAGAATGTAGGTACTTGAGGGACCGCATGTGCTCCTCCAGCATGGAAGCGAGCGGCGCGCCGAGTTCACCCGGACCGGCGGCGCGCACAGGCTCGTTCGTATTTACCGGCGACACCGACGTGGAGTGGAGCGCACATGGCCGACGAGAATCGCACGCCCGTGACCGTGATCGGGCTCGGTTCGATGGGCCGCGCGTTGGCCGCGGCCTTCATCGCCGCCGGCCATCCGACGACGGTGTGGAATCGTACGCCGGGCAAGGCCGCCGCCCTCGTGGCCGCGGGCGCGGTCCACGCCGAGGCCGTGGCGGACGCGGTCGCGGCGAGTCCGCTCGTGATCACCTGCCTGACCACCTTCGACGACACGCTCGGCGCACTGGCACCCGCTGCGCGGGCATTGCGCGGGCGGGCCCTGGTCACCTTGAACAGCGGCTCCCCGATCGGTGCCCGCGAAACAGCGGCCTGGGCCGATGCGCACGGCGCCCGCTTTCTGGCCGGGGCGGTCAAGAATGTACCGGCGGCCGTGGGGGCGCCGGACACGCTGCTGTACTACAGCGGCGACAGATCCGTCTTCGAGGAGCACGAGGCGACCCTGAAGGTGCTGGGTGGCGACACCGTCCACCTCGGCGACGAAACCGACCTGGCCGCGCTGTACGAGATGGCGGTCGGTGCGATCCTGCTCCCCGCGCTCGTCGGCTTCTTCCAGGGCGCGGCCGCCGTCCAGGCCCGCGGGCTTCGGGCCGACACCACGGTGCGGTTCGCCGGCAAGTGGCTGGACATGATCAAGTCGCTGCTGCCGACCTTCGCCCAGGAGATCGACAGCGGCGACTACACCGACGCCGCCGCCACCGTGAACCTCTTCATCGCCGGAGCGGCCCACGACGAGGATTTGACCAAGGAGACGAACGTCGACACGTCCTGGCTCGCGCCACTGCACGACCTGGTGCGGCGCACGGCCGAGGCGGGCCACGGTGAACACAGCATCTCGGCCGTGACCGAACTCCTGCGCCTGCCGCCGACACAGCCGTAGACGCGACACCCGGCAACCGGTGCTCGGCACCCGGCCCCGGCACCGGCACCGAAAGGGCGCGGAGCGCCGCGTCCGCGAGGGTCAGACGCGGCTCAGTTTGTCCGGGTTGGCCACCATGCGGATGCCGTGGATGAGGCCGTCCGTGCCGGTCTCCAGGGCGATCACCGTGACCACCCGACCGTATGCGCTGATCCGCAGCGCGGGCTCGCCGTTGATCTCGGCCAGGTCGGGCACCATGTCGGCGAGGTCGACGCCCTCGTACGGGCGTTTGGTGACGCCGGCGAGCCAGGCCGCGACCTTGTCCGCGCCGACGATCGGGCGCAGCGCGGCGCGGACCTTGCCGCCGCCGTCGGTCCAGATCGTGACGTCCGGGGCGAGCAGTTGCATGAGTTCGTTGATGTCGCCGCCCGTGGTCGCGGCGAAGAACTTCTCGGTGACGGCCTTGCGGGCGCCCCGGTCGGCCGCGTACCGGGGTCGGCGCGCCCGCACGTGCTCGCGGGCGCGGTGGCCCAGTTGCCGGACGGTCGCCTCGGGCCGGTCGATCGCCGTACCGACCTCGGCGTAGGGGAAGCCGAACACCTCGTGGAGCACGAAGACCGCCCGCTCCAATTCGGAGAGCGACTCCAGCACGACGAGCATCGCCAGGGACACCGAGTCGGCCAGCGCCGCGTTCTCGGCCACGTCCGGACCGGTCGAAATCGGCTCGGGAAGCCAGGGGCCGACGTAGGTCTCCCGGCGCACCCGGGCCGAACGCAGCGCGTCCACCGCGAGGTTCGTGGCGATCCGCACCAGGTACGGCTTGGGGTCGTGCACATCGGAACGGTCCGCGGACGACCAGCGCAGCCACGCCTCCTGGACGACGTCCTCCGCGTCGGCCGCGCTGCCCAGCATGCGGTAGGCCACCGAGAACAGCAGGTTGCGGTGGTCCTCGAACACGTCCGCGTCGACCACGTGTCTCCCTCGTCCCCTCGGTCATCGTGCCCGACGAGTGGCCCGGCCTCCGGTCGGCCACTTTACGGCTCCGCCGATCCTCTTCAGCAGGCGGAACGACTTCCACGGCGAGCTGCTGACGAACTCCTTGTACATCACCGCCCACCTGCCGGTCAGGACGAACCGGCGCGGCGTGTCGTCGGGGTGGGTGAACTGGATGACGCCGTCGTGGCGTCCCAGACTCACCGGCTGATGGATGTACCCGAACCGGAACGCCTCGGGCTCCCTGCCCTCCACCTGCCGGGCGATCGACGCCGCGGCGTGTGCCCCCGTCGGGATGCCGCTCTGACAGGTGCCGTGGATGACGCCGTACGTCTGGCGGACCGCCGCCGCGTCGCCGATCGCGTACACCTGCGGGTGGGAGACCGAGCGCAGCGTCGGATCGACCACGATCCGGCCGCGCTCGTCGACGGTGAGACCCGCTTCGGCGGCCAGTGGCGACACCCGTACCCCGGTCGTCCACAGCAGCGCGTCGGCGTGCACGAGCTCGCCGTCCTCCAGTTCGGCCGCGTCCGGGAGCACCTTGACGATCGTGGTGGCGGTGCGGACCCGGACGCCGAGGCGGTCGAGGGCCGCGTGCAGGTGGGCGCGCGCCTTGGCGCCCATCATCGCGCCGGGCTCGTGCCGGCTGAGCAGGACGACCCGCAGGGCCGGGTGGTTCTCGGCGATCTCCGCCGCGGCCTCGATCCCGGTCAGGCCGGCGCCGCCGATGACCACGGTGCCGCCGGTCGCGTCGAGCTCGGTGAGACGTTCGGCCAGCCGGCCGGCCGCGGCGGCGCTGTCGAGCGTGAAGGCGTGTTCGCGCACACCCGGCACCGTCACGGTGTCGGCGACACTGCCGAGCGCGTACACGAGGGTGTCGTAGCCGATCGACCGGTCGTCGTGCAGCCGGACGGTACGGCCGGCCGCGTCGACGTGCGTCACCCGCGCCTGCACGAAGTCGATTCCGGTGCCGCGGAGCATGTCGGGAATCCGAAGATCGGCGAGCTCTTCGCCGGCGGCCCGCTGGTGCAGCCGCAGCCGCTCGGTGAACCGGCCGATCGGGTTGACCAGGGTGATCCGGACGTCGTGTTTGCGGGTGCGCCGGGCCACACCGAGCACCGCGGTCATGCCCGCGTAACCGGCCCCGATCACCAGGATGCGCTGTGTCATGGTCCTTCCCTTCCTTGTTTGCCCCCGTGGACGGGAAGGGTCGGCAGAACGTGACATGACCTGGTGCGTGATCCAGGTCACATAAGTTCGGTCACTCCGGGTATCGGGTGCCGAGGTTTCGTTCCAGGAGCTCGGTGGCGGTTCGGACGCCGACCGCGGCCGGGCCGTCGGGCGCGGGCAACCGGCCGTCGGACCGGATCAGTTCGGCCAGCGCGGTGTCGATCGCGGTGTGCGCGGCGAACAGGCACGGCGTGCTGTAGATCGCTGCGTCCACGCCCAGGTCGGCCAGTTCGGTCAGGGACAGGCGCGGCGACTTGCCACCCGCGATCTGGTTGAACAGGAGCGGCTTGTCCGCGACCGCCGCGCGGATCCGGCGGATCCACTCGACGCTGCGCACGCCGTCCACCAGGACCACGTCGGCGTCGGTCTTGGCCAGCGCCTTCGCGCGGCGCAGGATGTCGTCCGGCTCGGTGGCGTCGGTGCGCGCGACCACGACCAGGTCGCCGCGGCAGTCCAGGACCCGGGTCAGCTTGTCCAGGTAGTCGTCCAGCGGCAGCAGCAGTTTGCCGTCGGCGTGACCGCAGCGCCGGGGCCGCGCCTGATCCTCCAGGATCACCCCGGACGCCCCGGCCCGGTCCAGCCGCCGCACCACATGGCAGGCCACCTCCGGATCGCCGTACCCGTCGTCGATGTCGACCAGGAGGTGCTGCCGGGGAAAGGCGAGGCGCAGGCGTTCGACGAACGCCACCATGTCGGGCCAGGCGATGAAGCCGATGTCGGGCAGCCCGTAGTACGAAGCGGCGAAGCCGAAGCCGGAGACGAAGAAGCCGTCGAAGTGGCTCGCCGCCAAGGACGCGGAGTACATGTCATGGATGCCGACCAGCGGCGTGGTCCGCGTGCCGGCCAGGTCGTCTCGCAATGCGCTGCCGTAGAGCACGAGTTCTCCGAGGGTCGGGCGCGGAGCCGAGGTCGAACCCGACACGTCTCCGAAGCGGGCGGAGCACCTGCGGTCGCCCGAAGACCCGGTCTCCATGTGTAGCCATGTGACTACACAGGCAGTATGGAGATCTTGGTCGATTCATGTCAATCCATACCAACCGCCCGCCCTGGGGGACGTATCGCGAGGTGGTCGGCGGGAGCGGGTGAACCTACGCACGCGCGCCGGTCAGGTCGCGGCTACCCGGTCGACCTCGACCACCTCGACCATCCGGCGCAGTCTCGCCTCGACCCGGGCCGCGTCCCGGGCGAGCACGGTGACCTCCACGGTGGCGGCCCCGAACTCGGTGGACACGTACGTGAGTCGGCGTACGCCGTGGTTGTTCAGCGTGGTGGCGACCCGGGCGAGCACGCCGTGGCCGTGGCGCATCCGGGCCACCAACCGGGCGGTCTCGCCGACGGGATCGACCGCGTCGCCCTCGGGCGCGGCGAGCGGTGCGGGCGCTGCGGCCGGGGCCGGATCGGCGAGGCTCGGAGCGGGATCGGCGAGGCTCGGGGCGGGCCCCACGAACCGGGGGGCTTCGAGGACCTGGGTGCCGTCGTCAACCATGAGTCGCTGTTCTCCTGTCGCTGTGCGGGGGATCGGGTGGCGTCGACGAGCGTCGGAGGCGGGGCCGGGCCGGGAAAACAGAAAGACCCCTCGCGAAGCGCGAGAGGTCTGCGTGCGGACGGTGGGCCGCAGGGAAGTGGTCGTCCTGGTCAGCCCGGTGTCGGCACGCTGCCGGTAATAATCATCCGACGTCGCATGACGTCGAACCTGGCACACCCGCCCCGCGCCGTCCAACGCGTCTCATGATGCGGATGCCGAGGACCGATCCCCGGACGGCGACGCCCGGCCGGCGGATGCCTTCGTACCGATTCGGGTGCCGACGGCGCCCGGTCGAACGACCGGGCGCCGTCGGGGTGTCTCAGAACTTGATCCACTCGCTGGACGTGGTCACCGAGTCCAGGATGTCGACGATCGGGTCGATGCCCAGGCCGGGGCCGGTGGGCACATCGAGGTGGCCGTCGGCGAGTTCGAACGGCGTGGTGATGTCGGTGGCGTAGTAGCGACGCGAGGCCGAGGTGTCGCCGGGGAGGATGAAGCCGGGCAGCGCGGCGAGCGCCACGTTGGCGGCCCGACCCAACCCGGTCTCCAACATGCCGCCGCACCACACCGGTACGCCGTGCGCCACGCACAGGTCGTGGATCGCCTTGGCCTCCAGGTAGCCGCCGACCCGACCGGGCTTGATGTTGATGATCGACGCGGAGCCCAGGGTGATCGCCGCCGCGGCGTCCTCGACCGACTCGATCGACTCGTCCAGGCAGATCGGCGTGCGCATCTGCTTGGCCAATTGGGCGTGCTGGACCAGGTCGTCGTCGGCCAGCGGCTGTTCGATCAGCAGCAGGTCGAACGCGTCCAGCTTGGCCAGTTGACGCGCGTCGGCCAGCGTGTACGCGGCGTTCGCGTCCACCTGCAGCAGCAGATCGTCGCCGAACCGCTCGCGCACCGCGCGCACCGGCGCCAGGTCCCAGCCCGGCTCGATCTTCAGCTTGATCCGCACATAGCCCTCGTCGACGAACTCACCGACGGATTCGAGCAGTTGCGGGATCGAGTCCATGATCCCCACGGACACCCCGCACGGCACCCGGTCCCGGGAGGCACCCAGGAACGATCCGAACGACTGTCCTGCGGTCCGCAGTTGGGCATCCAGTACGCCGGTCTCCAGCGCCGCCTTGGCCATCTTGTGGCCCTTGAACGGCTTCAGCGCCCGCTTGACCGACAGGGCGTCCACCCGCTCCGGCAGCGCGGGGATGAAGAAGCGCTTGAGCACGTCGACCGCGCCGTCCACGTACTCCGAGTTGTACAGCGGATCGGACATCGCGACGCACTCGCCCCACCCCTCCGCCTCCGGCGTGACCACGCGGAGCAGCAGGATGTCGCGTGCGGTCTCGACGCCGAAGGAGGTGCGGAACGGCGCGCGCAACGGCATCGCGATCCGGCGCAGTTCGATTCCGGTGATCTTCATGGTGCCTGGACTCCTGATCGTTGGGGGGTCACGCGGCGGTGTCGCGCGTGAGGACGTAGCGGGACTTGTCCTGGAAGCCGATCACCCGCGCGCCGTCGGCCAGCAGGCCGCCCAGCACCTCGCGCAGGGCGATCCGCCAGTCCTTGGCGGCGCCGGGGTCGGTGCGCCGCAACTTCTCGATGTCCGCGGGGACCTCGACGAGCAGGTGGTCGGCGTCCGTCCGGCCCAGGACCGGCAGGTCGCCCTCGACGGACAGCGCGGCCACCGCACCCGCCGGCACCGCGACCGGGATCGGCGTAAGGTTCGCGGCCGCGACCACCCTGGGGTCGGACAGGTCCCAGATCACCAGCGCGCGGTCGGTGTCGGTACCGCCGTTGATCGCGTCGTCGACCGAGCCGTAGAAGTTGGGCAGGTAGCCGTCCGGGCGACCGGCCAGCTTGGTCACGTTGAAGTGGGCGTTGCGCCGGATCAGCGGATCGTAGGTCCAGGTGATCCGGGTCACGCCGCGGGCCAGGGCCCAGTTGCGCTGGTGCAGCTTGAGCGCGAACCCGGCCGCGTGGCCGGGGCGGGCGCCGGTGACGTGTGAGTGCATCGTGCGGGCGATGGGAGCGCCGAAGAACCCGACGGTGGCGCCGACGATACGCCCTTCCGCGTAGGCCCCGGCGACGTAGTTCCCGGCGTGCGAGAGTGCGCGCATCTGTTCGACGGACATCGGCGCGTTACCCGGTCCGGTCCCCCAGATCTCGCAGAACAGGGTGAACGCGTCTTCGAGCTCGTGGAGTTCGTGCAGCTCCCGAATGACCACGGCGCTCATCGGACCGCCTCGATCAGACCGGCGAGCAGCAGCGCGCGCGGCGCCAACTCGGACACGATCACGTGCTCGTGGTCGGCGTGCGCACCGCCGCCGACCGCGCCCAGGCCGTCCAGGGTCGGGCAGCCGACGCCGGCGGTGAAGTTGCCGTCGGAGGCACCCCCGACGGCCGCGGCACGCAGCGGCGGCAGACCGCTGCCGCTCGCCACCCGGTCCGCGAGGTCGAACAGCGCGCTGGAGGAACTCTCCTCCAGCGGGGGTCGGTTGGGACCGCCGAGCACCTCGAGCCGAGCACCCGGCACGGTCGTGGGCAGCGCCCGGATCAACTCGTCCACCCGCTCCTGGGCCTTGATCGTGGGCACCCGGACGTCCACGGTCACCCGGGCCCGATCCGGGACGGTGTTGGACACCGCGCCCGCCTCGACCACCGTGGGGGTCACCGTGGTGCGCCATCCGTCCAAGGCGCCCTCGTCCGCCAGATCGGCCAGGCCGCCGAGCGCGAGCACCAGGTGCGCGGCCTCGATCGCCGCGTTGATGCCCTTCTCCGGCTCCAGGCCCGCGTGCGCGGCCTTGCCGTGCACGACCAACTCGTACTGGGAGCCGCCCTTGCGCCCGGTCTTCAGCGCCCCACCGTCGGCGGACGCCTCCAGAACGAAGGTCGCCGCGCAGCCGCGGGCCGAGTCCTCGATCAGGGCGCGCGAGGTGGTCGAGCCGACCTCCTCGTCGCCGGTGATCAGCACCCCGATGCCGTCCAGCGAGGGCAACGAGGCGAGCGCGTGGAACATCTGGACCAGACCGGCCTTCATGTCGAAGACACCCGGCCCCCGGGCGATCCCGTCCACGACCGACCACGGGTGGGTGGCCAACGAGCCCATCGGCCACACCGTGTCGTGGTGCCCGACCAGCAGGACGCGCGGGGTGCCGAACGTCCACTGCAGGTGGGTCACCCCGTCCAGCACGATCCGGCGCGGCTGCACGCCGAGGTGACGCGCACCCTGGGCGGCGACCACGTCCGCGCTGCGCGCCACCGCCGCCAAGTCGGCGGAGAAGGACTCGCAGCGCACCAACTCGGCCAGGTCGGCCAGCATCGCGTCGGTGTCGAACACGGGTGCACCGGCCGTCGAACCGGCCGTCGCGCCGCTCATCGGGCCAGGCCCAGCTCGGCACGGAACAACCTGTGCACATTGCCGCCGAGGATCGCCATGATCTCCTTCTCACCCAGTCCGCGCCGCACCAACGCCTCGGTGAGCGCGGGAAGTTCGGCCGGGCCGTTCAGCCCGGGCAGTTCGGTGGTGGCGTCCACGCCGGTGTAGTCGACGCCCTCGCAGCACGGCGGGGTGATGTCGGCGAGCACCTCGCGCAGGAAGTCGGGGCCGATCCCGACGTGGTCGACACCCACCAGGTCGATGATGTGCTCGATGTGGTCGACGAGCCCGTCGATGTTCTGCCGGTCCCGGTCCCTGGACAGGAAGTCGGGCACGAAGTTGACGCACACGACGCCGCCCGTGGCGGCCACGCCCCGGATCTGCTCGTCGGTCAGGTTCCGGTGGTGGTCGCACAACGCCCGGGCACCCGAGTGGGTGGCGATCAGCGGACGAGTCGCCTCTTCCAACACGTGTGCGACACCGACCGCCCCCAGGTGGGAGATGTCGAACACGATGCCGAGCCGTTCCATCTCGCGCAGCGCCTCGACACCGGCGTGGGTCAGCCGGCTGCCGGTGGCGTCCTCACCGCTGCCGTCGCCCAGCGCGGAGCGACCCCAGTGCGCGATCGAGGCGACCCGGACGCCGAGGCGGTACAGCGTGCGGAACAGTTCCAGGTCGGCGTCCACGCCGGGCGCGCTCTCCAACGCGAGCACGAGCGCGATCCTGCCGGCGGCCAGCGCCGCGTCGATGTCGTCGCCGTCCAGGCACAGCCGCACCTCGTCCGGGTTGCCCTCGGCGATCGCGTGCGCGCACTCGACCATCCGCAGCGTCCGCCGCAGCGCGCCCTCCGGACGGAACTGGTCGTCCACGAACACCGGCAGGACCTGGATGTCCACCCCGCCCTCGCGAAGCTGGGGCAGCCATTGTTCCCGGAAGAAACTCGCCCACCGGCTTGGTGGTCGTTCGACCACGGCCATCAGGAGGTCGTTGTGCGTGTCCGCCACGACGGCACGGGTGTGCAGCTCGGCGCTCATATCGCGTCCTTCCGGTCGATGTGTGATCGACGCTAGGCCGCGCCGCGCACCGGGTGCTTCGTTCGAATGGCCAATGCCGGCGACACTTTCCGTCACCGGGCACCAAGCCACAGTGTGATCGCCTCGCTTCGATATCGACGGTTCACCACCGGATCCGCCCCCCGCGAGAGAGGGATTCGGACCCATAGGTGGGCCTCGACGAAGAACCCGGCTCGGCTTTGTCGCGCCGGACGATCCCGGGCCGGCGGCCGGGCACCTACCGTGCGCAGGTGTCCTGGCATCCCCCGGCCCGGGCCGGCCCGTCCACACCGCCGGCCCGGCTCGGGTCCTCGCCCCGATGACCCGGATTCCCCACCCGGCCCGACCGTCCACCCCAGGGATGCGCCCGTGCCCGTCGATCGTCTGCTCCCCACCGACGAAGCCCACGACCTGATCGCCCGGACCCGGGCGTTCGCGGACCGGGAACTCGCGCCCCGGGTAACCGGGTGCGAGGCCGACGCGAGCTATCCCACCGGCCTGTTCTCCGCCCTGGGCAGGGCGGGCCTGTCCGGCCTGCCCTACCCGGTGCACTACGGCGGCGGCGGTCAACCGTACGAGGTCTACCTCCAGGTACTGGAGGAACTCGCGGCCCGCTGGCCGGCGGTGGCCGGCGCCCTCGACGTACACACGCTGGCGTGCCTGCCGACGGCGGCGCACGGCAGCGCGACGCAGCGCGAGCAGTGGTTGCCCGGGATGCTGGACGGCGCGCTGACCGGCGGCGGCAGCCGGTCCGAACCGCACGTGGGCGCCGACCCCTCGGCGGTCACCTGCCGAGCCGAACGCACTCGCGGCGGACACCTGCTCCAGGGCACCCAGCTCGCCCTCGTGCACGGGGGCCGCGCGCACTTTCACACCGTGTTCGCCCGCACGGGTTCGGCCCGACCGGACATCTCCTGTTTCCTGGCTCCCGGTGCCGACGAGTACCTCTACTTCAGCGCGCCGGAACCGACGACCGCGCTGCGCGCCATCCCGACCACGACCGCCTACTGGGACGGGGTGTACCTGGAGCCCGAGCGGTTGATCGGCGCACCGGGCCGGGGCCTGCGGATCGCGTTCGACCTGTTGGACGCGGGCCGCCTGGGCACTGCGGCGTGCGCGACCGGACTGGCCCAGGCCGCGCTGGACGTGGTCGGCGACTTCGCCGGCAGGGGCGATCGGCACGCGTTGGCCGAGCCCGCGGGCGCGGTCGACTCCGCCCGGGCGATCTACCTCGACGCGGCCCGCCGGCGCGACGCGGGCATCTCGTACACGCGCCAGGCGTCGGTGGCCGAGTCGGCGGCGGTCGAGGCGGCGGTCAGGGCGACCGCGGCCGCGGTGCGAATCCTGGGGGCGGAGGCGGACACCGACGAATTCCCGGTGCGGCGCTATGCGCGCGAGGCGGCGGCGCTGCGGGGGCGGATCGCGCCGGTGGGGACGGGTGCGGGCGCCGGCGTGGGTGAGGGTACGAGTACGGCCGTGGGCACGGGCGCTGCCGTGGGCACGCGCGGGGCTGTGGGCACGGCCTCGGGTACGGGTGCGGGTGCGGACTCGGGTGCGGCGCCCGTGGGTTCGTGTGGTCCTTCGACCTTGGCCACCGTGGGTCCTTGAGCGGCTTCCGGTCACTTCCGGGGGGATCTCGGCGGGCGCGGGCCCGTCCGGGGGGCGGCCGAACCGACCCGACCGGGGTTTCGGCGCCGGGTCCGTCCCGGGGGCTCGGCGAGGCCGGGTTTCCGGGGTCGCGGCCCGTGAAGCCTTGGCCGGAAAGCGAGTTACCCTCGGCCGCGAACTGTCCGTAGAGTGCGCAGCGTCTCGCCCGAGGATCTTCGGCGCGACGGCGACGTCCGCTTTCGGGCCCGCCGTGCCCGTTCGATCCGGGGTGTGGCGACCCGCGTCATCTTCGGCCGCAGGGGAAGTCCGGTGCGAATCCGGCGCTGACCCGCAGCGGTGGTCCGTCCGCGTGACGGCGAGCCCGAATGCCTGGGGCCGGAGCGTTCCCTCTCCATTCCCCGTCGTGGCCTACGGGGCGGAGCCCTCGCGCCGCCGTGCCGAGGCCGTGTCGCCCTCCGGGTCGCGGTCGAACGCGCTGCGTGTCCGCCGGGCATGCCGCGTCGCAGGCCCGGAAAGGCTCCACCATGACGCTCACCCGACCCGGCCGGAGGATCTCCGCCCTGCTCGGCGGTCTGCTCCTCGCCGCGGCGACCGCCATCGTCCCGGCAACCGCCTCCGCTGCCCCGGCGGACTCCGCGCCGACGAACTCCACGCCGTCGGAAGCCGGTTCCATCCTTTCCGGCAATCGCACCCAGGCCGCCGCCGGTTGGCTGGCCCGGCAACTCGTCGACGGAGAACGCTTCGAGGCGACCTTCGACGGGGTGACCTACCCCGACCAGGGTCTGACCATCGACGCGATCCTCGCGTTCGCCGCCGCCGGGGTGGCCGAGCAGAACGCGGCCAAGGCCACCACATGGCTGGCCCGCCCGGAGATACTCTCCGGCTACATCGGCGACGGCACCACCAACGCGTACGCCGGCGCCACCGCCAAGCTGCTGCTCGCGACCGAGGTGCGCGGGGTGAACCCGAGCAGCTTCGGCGGCGTCGACCTGCCGACTCGGCTGCGCTCGCTGCAACAGCCCTCGGGCCGGTTCACCGACCTCTCACCGTGGGGTGACTACAGCAACGCGTTCAGCCAGTCCCTCGCGCTGCTGGCCCTGGACCGCACGCCGGCGGGCGCACCCGCCGGCGCGGTCGACTTCCTGGCCGGCGCGCGTTGCGCGGACGGCGGGTTCCCGCTCGACTTCGGCAAGCCCACCTGCACCAGCGACGCGGATTCGACCGCGATAAGCGTGCAGGCGCTCGCCGCCACCGGCCGCCCGCAGGAGGCGGCGGCCGGCCTGAACTGGCTGGTGGGCCACCAACTCGCCGACGGCGGCTTCGGCACCCCCGGAGCCGGCACGTCCAACGCCAACAGCACCGGCCTGGCCGCGCAGGCGCTGCTGTCCTCGTGGCGGGTGCTGCCCGGACTGACCGCGCGACACTTCATCACCCAGCGCCAGGTCCCCTGCTCCGGCACGCCCGCCACGCGTGGCGCGATCGCGTACGACGCCACCGGATTCGACCCGTCCACCGCCACCCGGGCCACCGCCCAGGCGGTACTGGGTCTGGCCGGCACCGGCTTCGCCGGGCTGAGCGCCGCGGGCGCCCGACCCGACGCGCCGAACCTGCACTGCCCCTCGCCCACGTCCTGACCCGCGATCCGGTTCGCCCGCGCCGTCGACCGCCGATCACGGCGGCCGCCGGCGCGGCGCGCCCCGGAACCGGGTGCCGAGCCGGTTCATCTGCCGGCTCCGGTCGATCCGGAGCTCGAAACCGAGGCTTTGTCGGGGTGGGTGCGGTGACGTCGCCGGCGAGGCCCGGGCGGGCTCGCCGGCGACGGTTGGTCATGGGTTCATGGCTTCGCGGGTGCTGCGGGGTCGCAGGTCGGTCCAGACCTTGTCGATGTGGGCCAGGCAGGCCGGGCGGGTGCCGGTGAAGCCTTCCGCGCGCCACCCGGGTGGGATGTCGCGGTCGGTGGCCCAGACCGAGTATTGCTCCTCGTCGTTGATCACGACTCGGCAGTGGCGCTCGGGGAGTTCGTCGGTGGTCATACCTTCTCCAGTTCGGAGGTGGGTTCGCTTTCGGGTTCGCTTTCGGGTTCGGATGCGGGGGACTTCCCGGTGGGCGGCGATGGGGGCGCGGCGTTGGTGCGCTTTTTGCGGCGTTCCTCGATGCCGATCAGGTCGTCCGGCATCGCGTCGGGGACGTCGTCGTCGAAGCGCGCGATCACCCGGTGGCGGAAGGAGGCGAGCGCGAGCAGGATCATCGCGGACGCACACAGCAGGTACAGGAAACCCGTGCCGCGGCCCTCGCCGACCCCGATCACCCGGCCGACGCTGGAGGCCAACGCGCCGTCCGCGGTGAACAGTGGTTCGAGCAGGTGCACCGCCAGCGGCGCGATCACGCCGAAGCCCAGCGGGAGGGTGGACCAGGCCACCATCGTGTTCAGCGCGATCACCCGGCCGTGGAACCGCTGCGGCACCTTGACCTGGATGATCGTCGCGTAGATGCCGTTGAGCAGCGACAGGCCGAAGAACACCCCGAAGAAGCCGACGCCGACCAGCACCGGCGAGGGCCGCAGCCCGGCCACGAAGGCGAACACCGCGATCAGCACGGTGGCCAGCAGGATGCCGTGCATCCGGCGGTGTCGGGGACCTCCCCACACCCCCATCGCCAGGCCACCGAGCAGCGCGCCCGCGCCCGCCGCGACGCCGACCGCGCCCGCCGTGTGTACCGACCCGAACGAGAGCACCAGCGGCGTCATCAGCACCAGCATCGGCGCGAGGAAGACGTTCAGCAGCGCGAAGTACAGCAGCATCGTGCGGAATCCGGCGTGCCCCATCGAGTAGCGCACCCCGTTGGCGATCTCCTTCGCCATGCTCTCGCGCCGGGTCTGCGCCATCGTGTCGGGGAAGGGCACGAACGCGACCACCGTCACCGCGATCACGAACGTGGTGATGTCGATCACCAGGATCCCGCCGAGTCCGATGCTCGCCAACAGCGCGACCGCGATCAGCGGCACCACCAACTGCGCCATCCCGGTGCTCATTTGCACGATGCCGTTGGCGTGCCCGAGGTAGCGCTTGGGCACCAGTTGCGGAACCGCCGAGTTGTAGGCCAATCGTTGGAAGGTCGCCGTCACCGACAACACCACCAGGAGCCCGTACACCGCTCCCACGCCCAGGTGACCGCCCCACAACAGCAGCGCCATCACCACCTGCACCGCGCCGGCGGCGCAGTCCGCGGCCAGCATCACCGAGCGCCGACTGTTGCGGTCCACCACCGCGCCCGCCAGCGGCGCGACCACGATCCCGGGGACCAGCGCCAGCACCGAGAACAGTGCGAACTGGGTGAGCGAATCGGTGCGCAGGTAGATCCAGATCGGGATGGCGAACTCGGTCAGCGCCGACCCGGTGATCGAGGCGAGCTGCCCGAGCGCCACCGCCATGAACCGGCCCATGCTCGGCCGTACCGCCGGTGTGCGCGACGGTGTGGCCCCGACTGCGAATCCCGGCTTGTCCGCGGCTCCCGGCTTGTCCGCGAACCCCGGCCCGTCCGCGGCTCGCGCCTCGACGTCCGGGCCGGACACCCCGTCCAGCCACCAACCCGCGTCCTCCCCGCGCGCCGCCCGGGTCAGCGGTTCGGTGCGGTCCCGGGCCACCGCCTCGTGGGTGGCGGTGATGATCTCGGCGAGTTCGTCCGCGCGGTAGCGCAGGAAGTAGTGGCCGGCCTCGTCGATCACCACCAGCGCGGTGGAGTCGGCCATGAAGTGCCACTCCCGGTAGCGCTCCTGGTAAAACTCGGTGCTGGGGTCGCGCTCGCCGATCACCGAGATCACCGGCGCGGCCAACGGCCGCATGCCCTCGGCCATCCGCCTGGTGAAGTACTCCTCCGAGGTCCGGCCGTCCTTGCGCATGTTGCGGACGATGAAGGTGACCTGTTCCTCGTCCAGGTCGCCCAGGTCCGCGCCCATCGAGGTGAGCCAGTTCAGGTGCACCCGGTCACCGCGCAGACGCTCCAGTCCGGCGAACCGGGACAGCGCACCGAGCACGCCGCCCTCGGGTCGGGCGAACGGGAAGATCGCGCCGAGGTAGACCGCCTCCAACGTGCGCCCCGACTCCTCCAGGAGGTGGGCGATCTGCGCGGTCAGCGCGCTGCCCACCCCGCAGTGGCCGTACAGCGCCAACGGCCCCTCGACCCGGGCCAGGATCTCGTCCACGCACTCCTGCGCGACCTCCTCGATCGGCCGGGGCGCCTCGGGCATGGACAGGTCGTGGCCGGGGATCGCCACCGAGTACAACGAGTGGCCGGCCGGCAGCGCGTCGGCCAGTGGCTGGTACACCACCGCGCTGCCGCCGCCGTAGGGCACGCACACCAGCGAGAGCACACGCTGCGCGAGCGGTACGGGACGGGTCAACTCGTGCAGCAGCGAACGTGGTTCGTCGGCACCGCGTGGGCGGTCGATCAGCGCGGCCAGTTCCCGGATGGTGCGGTGCTTGAACAACTCCAGCAGGCTCACCTGCCGACTGCCCGGCGGCAGTGCCTTGCGCAGCCGGGCCAACACCTGCATCGCCAGCAGCGAGTGCCCGCCCAGTTCGAAGAAGTCGTCCGTGACGCCGACCGCGGCGAGGTCGAGCACCGCCGTCCAGATCCCGACCAGGGCTTCCTCGGTCGCGCCCGTCGGGGCCACCCGATCCGTGTCCCCCACGCCCGCGCCCGCGTCCGGTTCGGGCAACAGGGCCCGATCCACCTTGCCGTGCGCCTTCAGCGGCATCCGGTCCAGCCACACGAACCGGGACGGCACCATGTACTCCGGCAGCCGAAGCAGCAGGTCGCGGCGCAGCTCGGCGGCGGCCGGCGGCTCGCCCGGATGCTCGTCGGCCGCCACCAGGTAGGCGATCAACCGCTGAGCGCCGGCCGGGCCACGCGCGTCCACCACGGCCTGCCCGACGGAGGGCAGGCTCCGCAACGCCTCTTCGATCTCGGCTGGTTCGACCCGATAGCCGCGAATCTTGATCTGCTGATCGCTGCGACCCAGGAACTCCACGTCGCCGCCGGGCAGATACCGGCCCAGGTCGCCGGTGCGGTACAACCGGGCGCCCGGCGGTCCGAACGGGTCGGGCACGAACCGGTCGGCGGTCGCGCCGGGTTGCCCCAGATAGCCGCGCGCCAACCGGTCGCCGCCGATGTGGATCTCGCCGGTGACCCCGATCGGCACCGGTTCCAGGTGCTCGTCGAGCAGGTACACCCGGGTGTTCGCCAATGGTCGCCCGATCGGCGTCACGGTGGAGGTGGGCTCGTCCCGCGGGCCGACCCGGTAGGTGGTCACGCCCACCGTGGTCTCGGTCGGCCCGTAGTGGTTGACCACCGCGCACGTCCCGAGCCGGGCCAGGTCCCGCGTCCACTCCCAGGACGAGCCCTCGCCACCGAAGATCAACAACCGTCGGGGCAAAAGGCGTTCCGGGTCGACCTCGGCGGCCAGCCCGGCCAGATGGGACGGCGTCATCTTGAGGTAGTCGACCGGATGCCGGGCCAGGTGGTCGGCGAACTCGGCGCCGGACAACCGCTTGGGGATCAGGTGCAGTTCGCCGCCGGTGGTCCAGGCGAGGTACAGCGCGGTGATGGCGAAGTCGAAGGACAACGACTGGGCCAGGCCGTGCACCGATCCGGGCACCACCTCGAATCGTTCGCGCACGCCGTCCAGATAGGTCAGCGCCTCGCGGTGCTGCACCGCGACGCCCTTGGGTCGGCCGGTGGATCCGGACGTGTAGATGACGTAGGCCAGGTTCCCCGGCCCGGCCGGCACGGGTGGCGGGCCGCACTCCTCGGCGACGGTCGCGTCCGGTTCCCGATCGAGCAGGATCACCGTGCCGGGGTGACCCGCCGTGCGCTCGCGCAGCGTCGTGTCCGTCACCAGGACCCGCACCTCGGCGTCCGACAGCATGAACGCCAGTCGCTCGACCGGCTGTTCGGGATCCAGCGGCAGGTAGGCCCCGCCCGCCTTGAGCACGGCCAGGACGGCCACCGCGAGGTCGAGCGACTGTTCCAGGCACAGCGCGACCGGCGTCTCCGGGCCGACCCCGTGCCCGCGCAGCCGACGGGCGAGCCGGGCGGCGCGCGCGTCGAGTTCACCGTAGGTGAGGCTCTTCCCCCGGTAGGTCACCGCCGGCGCACGCGGATCGCGGGCCACCTGGGCCTCGATCGCCGCCGTCAGCGTCGGGTGTTCGGGCGGTGGCGCGGCGGTGTCGTTCCAGCCGGTGGTGACCTGGGCCCGCTCCGTCGGCCCGAGCAGGTCGATCCGGGACAGCGGCGTATGCGGATCGGCGACCACCGCGCGCAGCAGGGTCTCCAGGTGTGCGGCCAGCCGGGCCACGGTGCTCGCGTCGAACAGGTCGGTGTTGTAGGTGAGCAGGCCGTGCATGCCGGTCGCGGTCTCGAACACGAACAGGCTCAGGTCGAAGCGGGTGACCCGGGAGTCGCCGGTGAACCAGTCGTGGGTGAGCCCGGCGAAGCCGCGCTCGCCGCGCCCGTAGTTCTGCAGCGCGAAGGTCACCTGGAACAGCGGCGTGCGGCTGACGTCGCGGGTGACGTTCTGGTCGCGGACCACCTGGTCGAACGGGAGGTCCTGGTGGGCGTACGCGTCCAGGCAGCTCTCCCGGACCCGGCGAAGCAGTTCGGTGAAGGTGGGGTCTCCGTCCAGCGGTGCCCGCATGGCCAGCATGTTCACGAACATGCCGACCATCGGTTCCAGGTCCGGGTGGGGGCGTCCGGCGATCGGGGATCCGACCGCGAAGTCGCGTTGTCCGCCGTGCCGGGACAACACCGCCTGCCACGCGGCGAGCAGTGTCATATAGGAGGTGGCGCCGTGCGTGCGCCCCGACTCGGCAATCGCGGCGCAGAGTTCGGGGTCGAGGGTGAAGGTGTGCGCGTCACCGGCGAAGGTCTGCCGGGCCGGGCGGGGTCGGTCGGTGGGCAGTGCGAGCGTGCCGACCCCGGCGAGCCGCTCCCGCCAGTACGCGCCTGCGCGTTCGCCTTCGGGGCCGGCCAACCGCTCGCGCTGCCAGGCGGCGAAGTCGCCGTAGCGCACCGCCGGCGCGGGCACCTCGGACTCCCGACCCGCCGTGAACGCGTTGTAGTCGGACATCAGTTCGTTCACCAGGAGGTGGACCGACCAGCCGTCGCCGACCAGGTGGTGCAGGACCACCACCACTACGGTGTCCTCCCGGTCCAACCGCACCAGCGCGGCCCGCATCAGCGGCGGCACCTCCAGGTGGAACGGCCGGGCGAACTCCGTGCCCACCAGCGCCGCCGCCCATTGCTCCCGCGCCCGGGCATCGAGGTCGCGCTCGGGCGAGTGCCGGGCGACGGTGATCGGCATCGGCGGGTGCACGGTGGCGATCGGTCGACCGTCCGCGCTGGTGGCGAACGTGGTACGCAGGCTGTCGTGCCGGGCCGGCAGCGCGTTCAACGCGCGTTCCAGCGCCTCTTCGTCCAGCCGTCCGCGCAGGCGCAGCGCGAACGGAATGGTGTACGCGGCGGTCCCGGGGGTGAGGTTCTCCATGAACCACAGCGGGATCTGCGCGGACGACAGCGGTACTTCCGCGCCCTCCGGCAGTCGTGGTATCGACGCCGGGGCGGTCGTCGCGGATCTGCGCAGCCGCTGTTCGAGCAGGGTGCGCTTGGCGGCCGACAGTTCGCCCGGCCGGGTCGGCGGCGCCGGGGTGAGCGTCATCGCGGGTCTCCTGTCTCGGCTTGGTCCAGCACCAGTCGTTCGGCGTCCGCCTCGGAGAGCGTGTCCAGTTCGGCCACCAGGAGTTCCTCGACCGAGGCGGCCAGTCCGGCGACCGTGGGGTCGGCGAACAGGGCCCGGATCGGCACGGTGAGTTCGATCGCCACGCCGAGCCGGGCCACCGCCCGGGTGGCCAGCAGCGAGTGCCCGCCGAGCGCGAAGAAGTCGTCGAGCGCGCCGACCCGTTCCAGGCCGAGCACATCCGCGAAGGTCTGCGCGACCAGTTCCTCGGCGCTGCCGCGTGGAGCCACGAAGGACGCCTCCGGCGCGGCGCGTTGCTCGGGTGCGGGCAGCGCGGCCCGGTCCAGCTTGCCGTTGGCGGTCAGCGGCAGACGGGGCAGCACCACGAAGGCGGCGGGCAGCAGGTAGGCGGGCAGCGTCCGGGCGAGCGCGGCACGCACCGCGTCCGGGTCCGGGGCCGCCGCGTCGGTACGGGGCACCAGGTAGGCGACCAGCCGCCGATCGCCGCGTTCCTCGCGCAGCAGCACGGCCGCCTGGCCGATGTCGGGCCGGGCGACCAGGGCCGCCTCGATCTCGCCGAGTTCGATCCGGTAGCCGCGCAGTTTGACCTGGTGGTCGGTGCGGCCGAGAAACTCGAGTTGTCCGTCCGGGCGTTGCCGGGCCCGGTCGCCGGTGCGGTAGAGCCGGGCGCCGGGTGGACCGTACGGATCGGGCACGAAGTGACACGCAGTCAGGCCGGGGCGGCCGAGGTAGCCCCGGGCCGGCCCGATGCCGCCGACGCACAGTTCGCCGGGCACCCCGGGCGGCACCGGTTCCAGATGCCGGTCCAGCACGTGCACGCGCGTATTCGCCAGGGGCCGTCCGATCGGCGGGCGGGTGCCGTCCCACGGCTCGGCCAGGGGGCCGGCCAGGGTCGCCGAGGTGGCGATGACCGCGGTCTCGGTGGGGCCGTACGTGTTGACCAGGTCGACCCGATCGCCGAACACCTCGCGCCAGCGCCGCATCGAGGCCACATCGGCCTGGTCGCCGCCGATGATCAGCAGCCGCAGCGCCGGCGGCCACGGCAGGCCCGGCGTTTGCGCGACCAACTCGTGCCAGTACGGCGTGGGCAGGTCGAGCACGGTCAGCGTGCGGCCCGCGTCCGTGGCGAAGAAGTCGGGCAACAGCGCGTCGGCGGGGGCCAGTACCAGTGTCGCGCCGCCGAGCAGGGTCGGATAGACCTCCTCGACATGCGTGTCGAAGCCGAACGAGGCGAATTGCAGGACCCGGTCGCCCGGGCCGGTCCGGTAGCGCTCGCGCATCCAGGCGAGCCGGGCGCCCAACGCCGCACGGCTGATCAGGGTGCCCTTGGGTCGGCCGGTGGACCCGGAGGTGTAGACGAGATAGGCCAGGTCCTCGGGGCCGGCGACAGGCGCGAGCGGCTGCGTCTGTGCCCCGTCTCCCCGACCGTCGTCGGCTCCGGCACCCTCCAACGCCAGTATCGGCCGCCCGAAGTCGGCGAAACGGTCCGCGAACTCGGCCCGGCACAAGAGTTGTTCGGCGCCGCTGTCGGCGAGCATGTAGGCGATCCGCTCGGCCGGCAGCGTGGGATCCACCGGAAGGTATGCGCCGCCCGCCTTGAGTACGGCCAACAGCGCGACGATCGTCTCGATCGAGCGCTCGGCGCACACCGCAATCACCGAGTCCGGCCCCGTGCCACCGCGCCGCAACACCCGGGCCAGCCGGTTCGCCCGGGCGTCCAGCTCCGCGTAGTCGATGCGAGCGCGGCCGGACTCGACCGCGTCGGCATGCGGGGTGCGCAGCGCCTGCACCTCGAAGGCCAGCACCGGGTCCGGGCATTCGCCGAGCGGCGGACCGGCCGCTGCGGCCAGCACCCGCGCGCGGTCGGTCGCCGGCAGCAGCGGCAGCCGGGACAGCGGCGTGTCCGGGTCGGCCACGGCCCCTTCGAGCAGTGTCTCGAGGCAGCGGGCGAAGCGGGTGACGGTCTCGGGGACGAAGCGTTCGGTGTCGTAGACGAACTCGACCACGAGTTCGTCCCCTTCCGGCCACACCTCCAGCGCCAGATCGAACTTCGCCTGGCGAAAGCCGGATTCGAAGACCTCGGCGCGCACCTCGCCGAGCCGCAGCCCGGGTCCGGCGGGTGGTCGCAGGGTCAGCATGGTCTGGAACACCGGCGGGCTGTCCGGATCACGCTCCACGTCCAGGGCGCCCAACAGCCGCTCGAAGGGTACGTCCTGGTGTTCGTAGGCCTGGAGCGCCACCGTACGGGTGCGGGCCAGGAAGGCCCGGAAGGTGGGGTCCTCGGCGGTGCTCCCGCGCAGGACCAGCGTGTTGAGGAAGTAGCCGACCAGCGGCTCGTACTCCTCCTCGTCCCGGCCCGCCAGCGGCGAGCCCACGCACACGTCCTCCTGGTCGCAATACCGCGAGAGCAGGGTCTGGTACGCGGCGAGCAGGGTCATGTACAGCGTGACCTTCTCGCGGCGGGCGAGTTGCTCGAGGCCGGTGCGCAGCCTTGCCGGCAGGTGGTGGGTGACGGTGCCGCCTCGTGCGGTGTGGGTGCCGGGGGTGCGCGGGCGGTCGGCGGGCAGGTCCAGGGTCGGCGCGCCGGCGAGTTGCCCGGTCCAGTACGCCAGTCGCGCTTCGAATCCGGGCGAGTCGACGAGTTCGCGCTGCCGTCGTACGTAGTCTCCGTAACTCAGCGCCGGCTCGGTCAGCGGCGACGGCTGCCCGGACGCGAACGCCTGGTACAACGCCGCCAACTCGGTGTCCAGGACATTCATCGACCAGCCGTCGGCCACGATGTGATGCAGGATCAGGCACAACACGTGGTCGTGTGCGGCGTCGTCCAGGCGCAGCAGGCTCGCCCGCAGCAGCGGGCCCCGGGCCAGGTCGAACGGGCGGTTGGTGCGCTCGGCGACCAGTTCGCGGGCGTGGCGCTCGCGTTCGCCCGGGACGCCGTCGACGCCGACGCGTTCGAGCACGAAGCCGCCGGGCGGGCCGATCACCTGGGTGGGCACGCCGTCGCGGTCCGGGAAGGCGGCGCGCAGGCTGCCGTGCCGGGCGACCAGTTCGGCCAGTGCGCGTTCGAGCGCGTCGGCGTCCAGCGGGCCGCGCAGGCGGTGCACCTGGAACATGTTGAACGCGGCGTCGCCGGGGTTGAGCCGGTCCAGTAGCCAGAGCCGTTCCTGGCCCGCGGACAGCGGTAGGTGTTCGGTCCGCCCCGGTTCGGGACGGTGCGCGGGCCGCACGGCCGGCGCTTGCCGGTAGGTGTGCGGATCGTGGGTCGGAGAGGGGTTGTTCATGGCCGCCGTTCGCTTCGCATCGCGGAGACCGCGCTGGTGAGTCCGGTGATGGTCGGGGATTCGAAGAACACGTGCAGCGGTACGTCCACGCCCAGGCGTTTGCGGATCCGGGCGCCGATGCGGGTGACGGTGAGCGAGTGCCCGCCCAGGTCGAACAGATCCTCGTCGGGGCGGATGTCGTCCAGACCGAGCACTTCGCGCCAGATCGCGGTGATCTCGGCGGTCGGGCCCGGGTCGACGGGCTCGCGTTCGGGGTCGGATTCGCCGCGCTCTTGCCCTGCGGGCGCCGGGCCCGGATGCGACCGCGCGGTGCGCAGGCGCGGCGGAGCGGGCAGCGCGGCCCGGTCCAACTTGCCGTTGGGCGTCAGCGGCAGGCACTCCAGCACGACATAGGCGCCGGGCACCAGTGCGCGCGGCAGGGTCGCGGCCAAGTGCACGCGCAGTTCGGCCGGGCTCGGAGCGGGGCCGCCGCGCGGTACCAGATAAGCAACCAGGCGCGGGCCTTCGGCGGCGTCCTGCCGGGCCAGCACGGCGGCCGCCGCGATCTGCGGATGCCCCAGCAACGCGGCCTCGATCTCGCCGAGCTCGATCCGGTGACCGAGGATCTTGACCTGATGGTCGACCCGGCCGAGGAACTCGATCCGGCCGTCCGCGCGGTAGCGGGCCCGGTCGCCGGTGCGGTACAGCCGGGCGCCGGGTGGTCCGAACGGGTCGGGCCCGAACCGATCGGCGGTGACGCCGGGCAGGTGTCGGTAGCCGCGGGCCACTCCACTGCCGCCGATGTACAGATCACCCGCGACGCCGACCGGGACGGGCTGCGACTCGTCGTCCAGGATGTACATCCGGGTGTTGGCGATCGGGCGACCGATGCTCACCCGGTCCTCGTCCACCCCGATCTCCGCGACGCTGGACCACACCGTGGTCTCGGTCGGGCCGTACGCGTTGACCAACCGCCGCACCCGGCGGCGCAGTTCCCGGGCCAGCGGTAGCGGGAGCGCCTCGCCCCCGGCGACCGCGAGCACGGCGGACTCGCGGAAGCCGGCGTCGAGCAACATCCGCCAGCCGGACGGGGTGGCCTGCACGTGCGTGACGCGTTCGGCGCGGATCAGTCGCAGCAGCGCGCCGCCGTCGCGCACCTCGCCGTCCTGCGCGAGGACCAGTCGCCCGCCGGTGATCAGCGGCACGAACAGTTCCAGGGCGGAGATGTCGAAGGACGCCGAGGTCAGTCCGAGCCACACCGCGTCGCGATCGCTGCCCAGGATGTCGCGCATCGATGCGAGCAGGTTGCCCAGCGCGCCGTGCTCGATCTCCACACCCTTGGGCCGGCCGGTGGATCCGGAGGTGGCCAGCACGTAGGCCAGGT
Organism: Embleya sp. NPDC050154; assembly: GCF_044460165.1. Lineage (NCBI taxonomy): Bacteria > Bacillati > Actinomycetota > Actinomycetes > Kitasatosporales > Streptomycetaceae > Embleya > Embleya sp. NPDC050154. The sequence goes on along the minus strand of NZ_JBITJP010000001.1, from coordinate 840,009 downwards.
CGCCCGAGCGCGGCGGCGCGCACGGCCCCTCGGCGTCCGCCGCCGGCGTCCCGATCTCCTCGATCAACAAGGCTCCGGCGGCGTGTTCGGGGAATCGGGTGAGCAGGTCGTGCTCGGTCAGCACCATCGTCGCCGCGCAGTCGCCGAGCACCGAGGCCAGCCGCGCCGAGGGGTACTCGGGATCCAGCGGCAGGTAGGCGGCGCCGGTCCGCAGGACGCCGAGCAGGGCCGTCGGCAGTGCGGCGGTACGCCGCACGCAGACCGCCACCAGGTCGCCGGGTCCGACCCCGGCGGCACGCAGGCGCCCGGCGACCGCGTCCACCGCCGCGCCCAGGTCGGCGTAGGTCAGCCGCTCGGCGCCGCAGTGCACCGCCGGCGCGTCCGGGGTGCGGGCGACCTGCGCGGCGAACAGTTCCGGCAGCGTCGCGGGATCGTGTTCCCGGGCGGTGTCGTTCCAGTCGCCCAGAATCGCGGTCCGCTCCCGGTCGGACAGCAGCGTGAGCCGGGACAGCGCGGTGTCCGGGTCGGCGACGATCGCGCGCAGCAGGGTGGTGAGGTGGTCCGCGATGTCCAGCGCCGTGCCCGGATCGATGGCCCGGGCGGCGTGGTGCAGGGTCAGCGTGAGTCGGTCGGGGTCGTCCAGGCATTGCAGGTGGAGGTCGCCGCGCGCGGACCGGTTGAACATGGTCCAGTCGATCGAGGTCGGCAACTCGGCGAAGCCGGGCACCTCGGTGCGGCGGCGATAGCTCATCGACACCGGGGCCAGGGCCAGGCGCGGGGTGAGGCCGGGCACCGCGCGGCCGAGCGGCACGTCGCGCACCGTGTACAGCCCGCGCAGGTCCGCGCGCAGCGCCCGGGCGAAGGCGCCGAACGGCGTGTCCGGCAACGGTCTTGTGTGTACCGGGAGTTCGTTGACGTAGGGACCGATCCGGTCGCGGGTGTGCGGGGTGCGGGTGCCCAGGTCGATGGCGACCGTGGGGTGTTCGTTGCCGTAGCGCCACAGCAGTACGTGCAGGGCGCCCAGCAGCAGTGCGAACGAGCTGACGCCCAGCGATTCGGCGGTGTCGGCGATGCCGTGGCGCAGCTCGTCGTCCACCGGGATCGGCACGGCCGCGCCGGGGCCGCCGTCGGTGCCGGTGCGTCCGGACCCGGGCAGCACCACGCCGGGTGGCTCCTGTGGCTCGGTGGCGAATCGGGACCTGGCGAGTGTGACGCGGCGGGCGAACTCCACCGTCTCGCGGGCGGCGCGCTCGGCGTCCGCGGGATCCGCCGGGTCCGGGAGAGCGGGCAGGTCGGGCTTGGTTCCGGTGCCGAACGCGGTGTAGTGCGCGGCCAATTCGCGGACGAGGATGTCCTTGGAGCCGCCATCGAAGGCGAGATGGTGCGCGACGATCAGCAACACCTTGGGCCCGGTGCCCGCGTCGATCAGGGTGAAGCGCACCAGCGGGCCGGCGGCGGGGTCGAACGGGCGCACCGTCTCGCGTCGGATCAGCTCCGCCGTCGCGGCCTCGCGCGATTTCGCCGGTGTGTCGGCGAGCCGCTCGGTGACCAGGCGGGGCGGGTTGTCGGCGGGGACCAGCCACAGGTCGCCGTCGGCTTCGCGCAGCGCGCTGCCCAGGACCGGGTGGCGGGCCACGAGCGCGTCGCACGCGTCGGCCAGGGCGACCGGGTCGAGGTCGCCGGTGAAGCGGATGGTGAGCGGCATGTGGTGTGCGGTGCCGGTGCGACCGGCGAGTTCGGTGAACCGGATGCCGTGTTGCGCCGGGGAGACCGGGGCGCGGTGGACGGGTTCCGGCGGCAGGGATGCCGGCTGGGACTTGCGCATCGTCAGCCCTTCTCGATGGCGGTCGGTGAGTGCGCCAACGCGTCGGTGTCCCCGAACACCGGCGCGTGGGGGTGGTCGAGCGCGTGCCCGCAGGCGTCGACGAAGGCCCGGGCGAGGCCCTCGACGACACCGCGCTCGAACGCCCGGTCGTTGTACAGCAGCCAGCCGGCGATGGTGCCGTCCGGTTGTTCGGCGAGCGCCAGTTCCGGCACACCCAGGTCCGGTCGGCCGCCGGGGGTGCCCCATTCCGCGTCCAACTCGCGGGGCAGCTCGAAGGGTTCGGAGAGCAGGCCGAGGAAGTGCGCCGGGTTGGTCCAGCTCTCGTAGCGAATCCAGGCCGCGTCCGGAAAGCGCGGGTAGAACTCGGCGAAGGGATAGCACTGATGCTCGTTGGCGGCCAACGCGGCGCCGCGGACCCGGCCGACCAGGTCCTCGAAGGAGGGGTCGCCGTGCAAGTCAACCCGGATCAGCAGGGATTGCACCAGGCAGCCGATCAGGTTCTCGCTGCCCGGTCGCGAACGTCCCGGGACCGGTGACATCACCACGATGTCGCGGGTGCCGGCCGCCTTGGCCAGCACGCTCGTCCAGCACGCGGTGGCGAGCATGAACGCGGTCGCGCCCTGCTCCCGCACGCCGGCGCGCAGCCGGGCGACCAGGGCCGCGTCCAGGGCGAACCGTACCGAGCCGCTGTGCAGCCGGTCGGTGACGATCCGGTCCGGGAAGGGATCGATCGCGGAGGGTGCGCCCGCCAACGACCGTTCCCAGAACGGCCGGGTGCGCGGCCACTGCGCGCGGGCCCAGGCCAGATGCTCCGAGCAGGTCGGTGTCGGCGGCGGCAGCGGGCCGGGCCGGCCGGTGCGGGTCGCGGAGTACACGAGCGCGAGTTCGCGCAGCAGCACGCCCATGGACCAGCCGTCGAAGACCATGTGGTGCACCGCGAGGATCAGGACGTGGTCCTCGGTGTCGAGTTCGATCACCAGGGCGCGCACGAGCGGACCGGCGGCCAGGTCCCAGTCGTGCTCGCGCTCGCCGCGCGCGTACTCACGGGCGAACCGTTCGCGCTCGGCGGTCGTCGCGCCCTGTGCCCGCACTCGGCGTACCTCGGGCGGCAGTTCCGCCAGGACGAGCGCCTCCGCGGCGCCGTCACGATAGTGGAACACCGTGCGCAGAGCCTCGTGTCGGCGCACGATTTCGGCCAGTGCCGCCTCCAGCGCGTCCGGGTCGAACGTGTCGGTGATCCGGATCCCCACACTCACCGGACCCACGTCGCGCGTCTCGTCGGTCGCGTGCATCCAGACGAGGAAGTTTTCCTGCTGCGAGCTCAGCGGCATTCGGGCGGGCGCGGTCGCCGGCTCCGGCGCGTTCGGGCGCCCGGTTTCGGGTCCGGTGCGCGCGCTGTCGATCCAGGCAGCCTGGGCGGCCAGTTCGGGGTGGTCGAAGGCCAGCGACGCGGGCACTTCCAGGGCGAACAGGCGTTCCGCGGCGGCGGCCAGTCGGCCGGCCTTGAACGAGTCCCCACCGAGTGCGAAGAAGTTGTCCTCGGCTCCGGCGCCGGCGGCGCCGAGCACCTCGTTCCACAACCCGCTGACCGCGACCTCGGTCGCGGTCGCCGGGGCTCGCCCGGGGGATGTGTCGGCCGCGGCCAATCGGGCCCGCAACTGCGCTTTGCGCACCTTGCCGGCCGGGTTCCTGGGCAGGGTGTCCACGCGCAGGAACCGGGTCGGGATCTCGTGCCGGGCCAGCCGTTCGCGCAGGAACACCCGCAGGTCCTCGGCGGACGCCTCGGCGCGGAGCACCAACGCGGCGGCGACCATGGTGCCCATCGCCGCGTGCGGCACGCCGAACACGGACGCGTCCGCGACGGCGGGGTGTTCGTACAGCGCGGCCTCCACCGCGAGGGTGGACACGCGCAGCGCGCCGGACTTGATCAGGTCGCTTTCCCGGTCGACGAGGTACAGGTAGCCGTCCGCGTCGAGCCGGCCGATGTCGCCCATGCGCACCCAGCCGTCGGTGAACACCGCCGTGTCGGCCCCGGGGTCGCGGTAGTAGCTGCGCGAGGCGGTGGGCGAGCGCAGCCAGATCTCGCCGGTCTCGCCGACGGGCACGGCCTCGCCGTCCGGGCCCAGGATCCGCAGGTCCTCGCGTCCGGTGCCGCGTCCCACCGAGGTGGGCCGTTCGGGGTCGAAGACCATGGTGGTCTGCGCGGGCGCCGCCTCGGTGGAGGTGTACGCGTTGACGATGGTGGCGTCCGGGAACGCCTCGGTCAGCGCGAGCGCCGTGGCCGGGGGCAGCGCGGCGGCGGTCGAGCCGAACAGTTGCACGGAGCCGACGTCGTGCCGGGTCCAGGCCCGGGAGTTCACCAACTCGCCGGCCATCGCGGGGACGGTGAACACCGTCCCGACCCGATGGGCGGCGATCAGCGCGCAGAACTCCTCGGCGTCGAACGTCGGTGCGCACAGCGCGGTCGGCGCGGCGGTCAACGCGTTGAGCAGCATCGTCTGGCCCGCGTTGGTGCCGATCGGAAACGCGTGCAGGAAGTGTCGCGAATGGGCCAACTGGCGTCGGCGGGGGGCCAATTCGTGGCCGAAGGCGAGGTTGGCGTGGGTGGCGGCGACACCCTTGGGGGTGCCGGTGGTGCCGGAGGTGTACAGGATCTGGGCCAGGTCGTCGGGGCCCGGCGCGGGCGGGTCGGGTGGTTCCGCGGGGGCCCGAGGCGGTACGGAATCGCGGTGCGCGGCCCGTTGTGCGGCGGCCTCCAGGTCGGCGGCGGGGGCGGTCCACGCATCGGTCGCCGGTGGCCGGATTCCGGCGCCGTGCAGAACGGCGCCGGCCGCGCAGTGGGTGAGCATGGTGCGCAGGGCGGCGGGCGGCAGGCGCTCGGGCAACGGAACCGCGACCGCGCCGGCGCGTTGCACCGCGCAGTAGGCGACGGCGTAGTCGGCCCATTCGGAGCCGGTGAAGATCAGCCCGATCCGGTCCCCCGCGCGTACCGAGCGGGCTCTCAACTCCATTGCGAGCAGCGTGGATCGGTGGTCCCAGGCGGCGAAGGTCAGGCGACTTTCGGACCTGCCGGGCACCAGGATGGCGACCCGTTCGGGGTCGACGAGCGCGCGGGCTGCCAACAGGCCCGGCACGGTCGGCCCCGACGCGGTCGGGTCGGTGGTGGTGGCGCCGCTCGTGGAGCACGCCGGGTCGGTGGGTCCGCGGCGGGTGTCGGCGGCGGTCATGTCGCGATCCGATGCGGCGCGATCGGGTCCGGACATGGGTGAGCTCTGGCTCTGCGCATGGGATATCTCCGGGGTAGGAGCGAAACGCGGAACGCCATGGGCAACATCGGCCCATGCTGAGCGGCGGAAAATGCCATACGGGAACCGCCGATCCGGTCATGGAGCGATGACCGTCGGCGACGACTCCAAGACTGTCAATGGACTAGACCAATGACAAGAGCCGGCCGGAATCCCGCTGCCGATCCGGGGCAGAAACCGGGCGGTGGGCGGCGCGGCCCCCCGTCGCACGAGACCACCGGTTGGTCGGCCGGCGTCGCGCGAACGCCCCGATTCGCTTGCCTGGAGGGCGAATTCACCCGCCGAAAACTGGGTCTGTCGCCGCCGTCCCCACGGCGCTACCGTGAGCCTGCCGCACTTCCCTAACCCAGGGTCGATGACCGGTGCACCCGGCGTACCGGCCGGGTCGTCCGGCATCGGCGGAAAGGTATCGCCATGCGCACCGCATCGAATGCCGCTCGGAACACCGTCGTCAACGCCTGGCGCTCCGGCGCCGAATCGGCCGACGGCGTCGAGAACCCCGCCGGTTCGCTCTACATCGGCGGATCCGCAACCGAACAGAGCCTCACCGAGATCGACGTCGCCGCGATCAGCTGCGGCACCGCGTGCTCCGGGTCGCGCACTCGCCCCTGTTGTTGATCCGTTCCGCACCGACCCGCCGCCCGGAACGGTCGCCTGTCGACCGGTTCCGGGCGGCGGGTCCGTCCTCGATGGGTGGCGATCCGCGCATGGCAATCCCGGTCCGGCCCCGCCCCGTGGTGACCTACGACGACGCCGGCGAATTCGACGCCGCGTTCGAGCCGTTGATCGGCCCCGCGCTGGACCGCTTCCGACGCCGACTGCGGGCGATCCCCGATCCCCTGTCGGCGGTCGAGCGGGAGGTGCTGCTGCGTGCCGCCCACCGCTCGCTGCTGGACGTGGTCCGGCCCAAGGCCAACCGGCTGCTGCTGCTCGAACTGCACGCCGCCCGGATGTCCGGCCGCCTCACCCGAGACACCAGCGCGCAACGCTGGGACGAGTTCCTCGAACTCGCCTCCGGTGCCGAGTTCTGGAGCGAACTCGAGCTCGACTACCCGGCGTTCGCACCGCGGCTGGAGCGGGTGATCCGCAATCGATGCGCCGCCCTGCTCACCCTGGCCCGCCACCTGGCGAGCGACCGGTCGCGCCTGGCCGACCTGCTCGGCAGGCCGCCCGGCGATCTCGTGCAGATCCGCCTGGACGCCGGCGACTCGCACCGCGGCGGCCGTACCGTCGCCGTGGTCCGCTTCGAGGCCGGCCGCGTGGTGTACAAACCCCGCTCGCTCGACGTGGACGCCGCGCTATCCGCGACGCTGGACGAACTCCTGGCCGGCACCCCGCGCCCGGATCGCATCAAGGTGCCGCGGGTGCTGCTCGGCACCGACTACGGCTGGGCCGAACACATCGAACACCGCTACTGCGCGAACCCCGCCGAACTCGCCCGCTTCTACCGAGGTTTGGGCGAGTGGATGTGCGTGATGCAGCTGCTCGGCGCCACCGACCTGCACTCGGACAACGTGATCGCCCAGGGGCCGGTGCCGTGGGTGGTGGACTGCGAGACGCTGTTCAGCCCGGAACCCCCGATGGCCGCCAGTGGACTCGGCGACGCCTTCGACACCGCCGCCGCCTCGGTCCGCCGAACCGTGCTGCGCACCGGACTGTTGCCCATGCGACTGGCCCAACTCGTGCTCCAAGGCGTGGACATGTCCGCCGTGGGCGCACTGCCCGAGCAACAGCCCAGGATCCCGGCACCGGTGATCGCCGGAGCCGGAACCGACCTGGCCCACCTGGCGATGGAGCCCGCCGACGTGGGCGGTTCGGCCAACCTGCCCGCCCCCGACGCCGATCCGATCGCCCATCAGGACGACATCGTGCGCGGCTACCGCGACCTGCGCGACCGACTCGACACGCTGGACCGGGACGGCCGGCTGCGCCCGATGCTGGACGGCTTCGTCGGCTGCGACCTGCGCGTGGTGCTGCGGCCCACCCAGGTCTACGTGGAGATCGCCCGGATGTTGTGGCATCCCGCGTCCCTGCACGACGAACCCCCGGCCGTCGAACGCGCCACGGACGTGCTGACCCGGCAGGCGAAGGCACTGCACGGCGCGCCCTCCACCCCGGAAGTGGTCGGCGCCGAGGTCGCCGACCTTCTGGACGGCGACATCCCGTTCTTCGGTGTACGGCCCGAACACGGCCGGATGGACGGGCCGCGCGGCACCACATGGGGAGAGCCGGTCCACCTGATCGACGCGAGTGTCGAGCGCTGGCGGGCGGGCGATCCGCGGTTCGAGGAGGTGATGATCCGCTCGTCGCTGCTGGGCGTCTACCGCGACCGCAGCGCGATCCCCGAGGCGGAGCGACGGCACGACACCCCGCTCCGCACCGGCGACCTCGCGGAGCGGCGCCGCGACCTGGCCGCCCGATTCGCCCGGGACCTGTGCGCACGAGCGGTGATCGGCGCGGACGGCACGGCCACCTGGATCGGGCCGGTCTACACCGAAGGCGGGTTCAGCGTGCGGCCGTTCGCGGCCGACTTCTACAGCGGGCAGGCCGGGGTCGCGCTGGCACTGGACACCTACCTGGCCCGCTCCCGCGCCGGCCGGGTGCCGACGGTGCCCGGTCTGCGGGCGATCGCCGACGGCGCGATCCGGGCGCTGGCGGCGATGGAGGACGCGGTTCCCACCGGCCGGCTCGGCGCGTTCGACGGGATCGGCGCGGCCGTACGCACCTGGCTGGCGCTGTACGCCCGCTCCGGCCGACCGGCGGACCTGGAGCGCGCCGTCCGGCACGCGGAACGCGCGCCGGGCCTGTTGGCCCGGGACACCATCCTGGACGTCGCGGGCGGCGCGGCCGGGCTGATCGTGCCGCTGCTGGCCCTGGCCGGCGTGACCGGCGACGGCACATGGCGCGAGGTCGCCGAGTCCGCGGGGGCCCTGCTGGTCGAACGCGCCGTCGTCGAGGAGGCCGACGGGGGCCGCACCGCGCGCTGGCCGACCGCGCTCTTCCCGGACGGCATCGGCGGATTCGCGCACGGATCGGCGGGCATCGGCTGGGCACTGGACCGCCTGTCCCTCGCGACGGACGATCCCGGGCCGCTCGAACCGGCGTCCCGCGCCTGGGCGTTCCAGGAGCACCTGTATCGGCCGGAGGCCGCCGCCTGGCTGGACGGCCGGGAAGCGGACCAGGTCCTGTACCTGGACTCCTGGTGCCACGGCAGCACGGGCATCGGCCTGGCCTCCTGGGACCTGTACGCGCGCACCGGCGCCCCCGCCCACCTGGACCGCGCGCTGCGCGCCGCGGCGGCGACCCGGCGTACCGGGTTCGGCTGGGACTACACGCTGTGCCACGGCGACGCGGGCTCCTGGGAACTCCTGGACACCCTCCTGCGCGGCGCCCCCGACCGGCTGCGTGCCCACCTCCCGGACACCCCCACCCGGGACGACCTGGACGCCCTCCTGCTCACCGCGCTGGAAACCTACGGCCCCCTCACCAAGTCCATCACCGACACCACCACCGGTCTGCTCCCGGGCACCGCGGGCGCCCTGCACCAACTCCTGCGCCTGGACCACACCGACCCGGAACGTGCTCCGTCCCTGTTGCTGCTCGACGAGTTGTAGGACGGCCCGGGGCGTGTCCTCGATGCCCGCCGTGGTGCTCGGCGGGCATCGAGGACCCGCCCCGGGCCGGTCTCACCCCGCCGGGTCGGCGTACGCCTGGGCCTGGAGGCGGTACAGCTCCGCGTACTCGCCGCCCTCGCACATCAGTTGCTCGTGCGTGCCCTGCTGGACCACCTCGCCCGCCCGCAACACCACGATGCGATCGCATTCGCGTACCGAGGCCAGGCGATGGCTGATCAGCACCACCGTGCGCCCCGCCGCCAAACGCCGGATGTTCGCGTACACCGCGTGCTCCGCCCGCGCGTCCAGGGCCGCCGTCGGCTCGTCCGCGATCAACAGACGCGCGTCCCGGTAGAAGCCGCGCGCGATGCCGATCCGCTGCCACTGACCGCCGGACAGATCCACCCCGGCCCGGAACTTCTTCGACAACAACGTGTCGTACCCGTGCGGCAGACGCTCGATCAACCCGTCCGCCCCCGCGTCCCGCGCCGCCCGCAGCATGGCCGCACCCTCCGGATCCACCCGATCGGCCCGCCCCAGCACGATATTGCCGCGCGCGGTCAGCGGCCAGCGGGTCGGCTGCTGCATCACCAGCGCCACCTGCTCGCGGATCCCGGCCGGATCCACCTCGGCCAGGTCGATGTCGTCCCAGTGCATCGTGCCCTTGTCCGCGTGGTACAGCGCGGCCAACAAGAGCGCGAGCGTGGTCTTCCCGGACCCGTTCTCGCCGACCAGGGCCACCGTCTCGCCCCGGCGGATCACCAGATCCACCCCGCGCAGCGCCGACTGCGCACTCCCGGGATAACCGAAGTGGACGTCCCGCAGCCGGATCTCGGCGAACCCGACCGGCACCGCCGCCGTCGTCCCCGGCCGTGCGCGCGCGCTCGCCTGCTCCAGGAACGCGTGATAGTCGGCGATATACAGGGACTTCTCGTAGAGCCGGTCGACCGCGACCATCAAGGTGGCCAGCGAACCGCTCGCGGTACGCACCGCCAGCACCGCCGTGCCCGCCACCGCGAGCGGCACGATCTCGGCACGCACCAGCAGGCCAAGCGCGACGTACGTGGCTCCCAGCGCCAGGCCGGAGAGCGTCCGTCCGATCAGCCCCACCCGGACCTGCGCGTAGCCGACCCCGACCTCCGCCCGCTCCACCGACCCGGCCAGCCGCCGGAATTCGGCCAGCAACGGTCGTTCGGCGGTACAGGCCCGAACCTCCGCCGCCGCCTCCCGGGCGCTGAGCAGGTCGGCGAACAACCACAGTCGCCGATACAGCGTCATGCGCCGGACCATGCCCTCGAAGCCGATCCGGGCCGAGCGCAGCGCCGCCCACCCCTGCGGCGCGATCGACAGGGCCAGCAGCGGCAGCAGCACCGGATGCAACCCGGTCACCACCCCGATCCCGACCAACAGGCCCACCAGCGCCCCCAACAGCTCGACCGCGTGCCCCAGGGCCAGTTGCGCGTGATCGATGCCGCGATCGCGGGCCCGGGCCAGCGCGTCGTGCCAGTCCGCGTCGTCGAACGCACCCAGATCCGCGCCGACCGCCGCGGCGTGCAGCCGATTCTCGGCCACCCGGCGAATGCCCGGGGACAACCGCGCCTGGGTCGCCGCCACCACGGTCTCCAACCCCGCCCGCACCGCCGTGGCCGACACCACCGCGATCACCGCCGGCAGCGCGGCACCGACCCGGTCCGGCGCCGGCCCCGAGGCGAACAGCGCCCCCAACGCCCGCGCGGTGGCCAGCAACGCCAGCGCCGTGGCCACCCCGGCGGCCGACTGGGCCAGTATGAGCAGCCACGTCGCACGCCGACTCGCCGCCCGGGACAGTCGCCACACCTGCACCAGCGCGACCGGCAGCCGAGTGAGCATCCGACCCAGGCCCGCGTTCGCCGCGTCCCCGTCGAACGGGGTGTCGTACCCCTCCCCCAACTCGTCGAACTCGCCCATCCCCGAAGGCACTTGCCCAGCCATCCCGAACCCCTCCCGGCCGACAGGTACGGTATGCCCGGGACGGGGGTGCGCTACGGGTACGGATGGGATCCGAACCCCGACGGGGCAACTCCCGCCGCCGCGTCCGGCCCCGGCGCCCGGGATCGACGCCGCTCGGTCCGGGACCGACCCGAATGCGCTCGGCCGGGGATGACCCCACCCGGCTCAGTCCGGGAGCAACCCGCTGCGCCGGGCCAGGGCCACGGCCTCGGTGCGGCGGGACGCGCCGACCTTGGCCATGATGTTGGAGACGTGCACACTCGCGGTCTTGGCGCTGATGAACAGTTCCTCGCCGATCTGCCGGTTGGTCCGGCCCTTGGCGAGCAGTTCCAACACCTCCTGCTCGCGCGCGGTCAGCATCGCCTCGCCGGCCGGCGCCCGGTTCGGATCGCCCAACCGCGCGCGCCGCACCGCCGCGTCCACCGCGTCCCCCAGCGGCACCGACCCCAGCCGATCCGCCGTCGCCCGCGCCCGCCGCGCCAGGTCGGCCGCCTCCTCCCGGCGTCCGGCCGCCACCAGCGCCTGGACCAGCCGCAGTTCGCTGCGCGCGCCCTCGAAGACGTTGCCGTAGTCGAACGCCCGGACCGTCTTCTCCCACAGCGCGACGTCCGAAACGCCGGACACCCGCGACCACTCGGCCTCGACACGCAGCAGCCAGGCGGTGCCCTCCGCCCCGGTGCGCGGATAGCGACGACCGGGCCAGGTCGCCGTGGTGCGGGCCAGTTCGATGAACTCCCGTGCCGTCGCCATCTCCTGCTCCACCCCCTCGGCGTCGCCCGCGGCCCGCAGCTCGGCCACCGTGTCGCCGATCGCGGACAGCACCAGGGCGGACAACCGCACCCCCACGTCCGGGTACCGATTGTGCTCCTCGGACAGTTCGGACAGCGTGCGTCGCGCCCAGTCGGCCGCCGCGCGGGAATCACCGCGCCAGACCGCCTCGTCGGTCAGCACCAGACCGCCCACGAGCACGCCCATCCAGTTGAACGGCCGCCCCTCGAACAGGATCCGCGCCCGCTCCGCGGCACCGGGCCCACCGCGACCCAGCAGCACGTACAGCTCCGCCGCCGCGACGTGGCCGAACGCCGAGGGCACCGTCGAGGGCACCTCGGCCAGGGCGTCGTCCCAGCGTCCCAGCGTGTACAGGAGCTGGGCGCGCAGGTAGCGCATCTCGAGCGGATAGGGTGACGTGGTCCTGGTGCTGCTGCGGGCCAGTTCCAGGCCCTCGTCCAACCAGCGCAGGCACTCCTGGAGCAGTCCCGACTCGAACGTGCCCATGGCCAGGTTCATCAGCGCCCGCAGCTCGATCGTCGGATTGCCCGATCGCCGTGCCAACTCGCGTGCCTGAACCAGCCGTTGGCGTCCCTCGTCGGACTGCCGACTGGATTCCAGACCGGTCAGCGAGATGATCGCGTCGGCGAGGGCGTCGTCCGTGCCGAGTTCCTCGGCGACCGCCAGCACCTGGCGACCGACGCGCCGGGCGGTCTCGTCGTCCTTGTAGTAGTACGCGGCCTGCACGTACGTGGCCGCCGCCCACAACCAGGTGTGCGACGGCGGCTCGGCCGGAATCATCTCGAGCGCCTGTCTGCTGTACTCGAACGCGGCCTGGAGGTCGTCCACGCTCATCAGGCTGGAGGCGAGCGTGTAGCGCACGGTCACCGCCAGGTCGACGTCCGCGTGCTCACCGAGCCGATCCAGTGCGGTACGCGCGAACGCGACGGCACGGTGCGCCTCACCGGCTCGGACCGCGGCCGCGGACGCGCGCAACATCAGCGACACGTTGTCGCTGTCGACCAACTCCCGCGCGTTCGGCACCGCGTCCCATACCTCGAGGGCCGTTTCGACCCAGCGCATCTCCTCGGCGGGCGCACCCATGCGCGCGGCGTGGTCGGCCGCCTCGATCGACGCGGTGAGTGCTCCGGGCAGGTCGTGCGCGGCCCGGTGGTGGTGGGCCCGCTCGGCCGGACTGGCGACCCGGCGCTCCGCGGCGCCGAGCAGGCGGCCGAACACCGCGTGGATCCGTACCCGTTCGCCCGGCAGCAGGTCCGCGTACGCCGCCTCGCGGATCAGCGCGTGGCGGAACGCGTAGGTGTCGCCCTCGCCGGCCACCAGAAGGTGCCGTCCGACCGCCTCGCGCAGCGCCGCCTCCAACTCGTCGTCCGGCAGCTCGACGGCGTCCCGGAGCAACCCGTGCTCGACCCGGCGACCGGCCACGGCGGCCGTGCGGATCACCCGCTGGGCGGTGCCCGACATCTGCTCGATCCGAGTGAGCAGCACCTCGGCCAGGCCGCTGGGCACACCGCCCACCGCGGTGTCGGTGGCGGCGCGCAGTTCCTGGGCGTAGAACGCGTTGCCCTCGGCCCGCTCGACGATGGCCCGTACGGTGTGCTCGGGCAGCGGGTGGGCGTCCAGGCCGCGCACCAGGCTGGCCACGTCCTCGTCGTCCATCGGGCGCAGGTCCAGCCGCCCGACCGAGGGCAGGCGGACCAACTCGGCCAGCAGCGGGCGCAGCGGGTGCCGCCGATGCAGGTCGTCCGAGCGGTAGGAGGCCAGCACGGTCAACCGCTGGTATGCGGCGCCGCCCGGGCGCTGCGGCAACAACCGGCTCAACAGGAAGCGCAGCAGGTCGCGGGTGGACTGGTCGGCCCAGTGCAGGTCCTCGACCACCAGCAGGACGGGAGCCGACTCGGCGAGGTCACCGAGCAGCGCCGCGACGTCCTCCAACAGCCGCAGCCGCACCCCGGAGTCCGGCATCGTGCCGGCGTACTCCGCCGCGCCCCCGCCGGCGCGCAGCAGCCGATCGACGGCCGGGTGCGCGGCCAACAGGTCGGCGTACCGCTCCTCGGCGTCCAGCCGGCGCAGCACCTCGACGAACGGCAGGTAGGGCAGACCGACGTCACCGAGATCCACACAGTGGCCGGTCAACACGGTCATGCCGGCGCCGGCCGCCCGTGCGGCGGCCTCCGCGAGCAGCCGGGTCTTGCCCACTCCGGCGTCCCCGGCCAGCAGCACGGCACAGGGATCACCCGCCCGCCCACGCGCCAACGCCTCGTCGAGCCGGGCGACCTCCTCGCCCCGCCCCACCAGCGCCGCATCCCAACCCACGTCAGTCACCGCGCAATCCTGACACGTGCCGGCGACACAGGACATCTCGCCCCACAACCGTGTCCTGCGACGACACGCGGCGGCGACCCGCAGGCTCTCCCGGGGTGGAACGCGCGCGCTCCGCGTGGGGCCGATGTCACGGATCGTGCGCGAAAGGCCACCGCGGGCCGCGGTGGCCTTTCGTCGTGCGGGAAGAGCAGGGTGGCTGGGTCGGCTCGGCCGTGCTTCGGGCCGGGGCCGGGCGGGGCGCCGAGTGCCGGGTGTAGCCGGGGTCGCGCTCGGGGGTGGTCGGGCTCGGGGGTGGTGGGTCCTCGGGTGGTCGGTGCGGCCTCGATCAGCTCTTGATCGAGTAGCTGTCGCCGTAGACCTTCCAGTTCAGCGGCGGGTTGAGGTCGAGGTTGCCGGCCTTGAGGAAGACGCGCTGTGCGGTGTCGACCCGGCTGGTGTCGCTGTGCGCGTCCTCGTGCTTCATCGCGACCTTGCGGGCGTCGAGGAAGGCGTTGAGGTAGGTGGTCTCGTTGCCGCCCTGGGCCGGCGGCTTGGCCTTCTTGAGCGCGTTGGCGCGGATCGAGCTGAAGCTGTCCCGGTCGCCGCCGTCGCCGTGCATGACGATCGCGTCGTAGTAGATGAACTGGCCGAGTGCGCCCAGCCCGTCCGACTTGCCGCGGTTGACCGCCGGGTTGAAGTACACGCGGTCCCGCTCGTCGTTCTGTGCCTGGCGGAAGTCGGCGTCGCCGGCGGCGGTCACCCAGGCCTTGGTGAACGAACTGCCCAAGCCGGCGTGTGAGTCCGTGCCGTTGACCTTGCGAAGTGCGGGCAGGAACTTGGCCAGCACGTTGCCGGGCTTGCGCGCGGTGTACAACTCGACCAGGTCGAGCATGTCACCGGTGCCGGAACAGAAGCCGATGATTCCGGCCGTGTATCCGCGCCCGTCGTCGATGTCCTCGATGTACTTGTACTGCGCCTTCCAGTCCAGGGTGGAGTTCTCCGCACTGGACACCAGTTGCATGGCGATGTCCTTCTTGTGCGGGTCGTCCAATCCGATCCGCGCGGCGGCGACCTGGGCCGCCGCGCCGGTCGAACCCGACTGCGCGGCGTCGTTCGTCGCCGCGTGGGCCAGCGGCCCGGGTACCGCGATCAGCAGTCCGGCGGCCACAAGCAGAGTCAGGCGCTTGCGGCTTCGTCCGAGGTGAGAGTGCACGTGCGTCTCCGTTCCGGCTCTACGGCCACGTTCGGGGGGCTCCGTGTCCATCCTTTGTTAGGAAAGTTTCCTAACAAGGACGAGTCACATTGAAGCACTGCCGGGATCCGCCGCCAAGGGGACCGAGGACATCACCTGAAAACTGATGTGCCGTCATCCGGGTTGGTCACAAAGCGACCTGATGATCGATCAGGTTCGAAAGAGGGCGCGCACGGAAGGGCCGTCCAACACCACGATCCGGCCCGAGCGGTCCCAGGCGGTGATCCGGCCCGCGTGTTCCCGGAAGCCGATGGTGTCGGGGGCGGCACCGGGAAAGGCGATGTCCGCGATGGCGTCGGTGTCCGTGCCCGGGTACACCGACGCCGAGCCCTCGCTCGACACGAGCAGGTGGGCATCACCGGAGACGAGGACCGCCTCGAAGACGGTGGGAACGACGACACCGGTACCGGTGACCAGAGAAGGTGGCATCGCGCCCTCCAGGATGGACCGTTCCCGCAGCGTCCATCCCGGCATGTCCCAGCGCCACTTGACGAGTTCCGTCATCCGTTCGGCACCCTCCCGGGTCTGTGCCAGGGCCGCGCAGGAGGTCGCGGTCCGAGTCACGCCGAGGAACGGCGCGGGTGCGGCGTCCTCACGCCAGACCACGCGCGGTCGCGGGGTGGTCGTGTCGAGCACCGTGATCACCCCCTGATCCAACGTCACCAGGTGTGCGCCGTCGAACGAGTCGGGGAACTCCCGTGCCGACACGGTGGCCCAGTGGCGGATCCGACGGGTGAGCACCTCCAGTCGGTGGATGTCACGGGACACGCCGCGTTCGGCGACCAACAACGCGACGGCGCCGTGGTCGGCCAGGACGATCCCGTGCGCCGGCACGTCCCAGCGAACCCGCTCGCGGCCGTCGGGGCCGAACAGTCGGGTACCGGCCGCGCCGCACGCGACCAGGACCGTGCCGTCGGGCAGGGCGGCGGCACTTCGGACCGACACCCGCCCCGGGAGGTCGCCGGCGGTCACCGCGACCGGGCCGTCCCGCCGCCCGCGCCCGGGTTCCTCGGGCGGACGCAGATCGACCGCGGCGAGCGGATCGGCGCGGACGCGGAGTGCGTCGAATCGACGGCGCACGCTTCCGGGCGGCGCGGCGATCATCCCGGCGGGCCGTCCCGAAGCGCGGGCCAGGGCCCGGGCGGCCAGGGTGGCCAGTTCGCGATCCCACGCGGGGTCGGCGGCCGACAACTCGGCCAGTGCGGACGTGAAGGTGTCCAGCGCGGTGCGGTCGGCGCGGACCGCGATCGGTCCGGAGCCGGCGCCGCTTCCGGCTGCCGACTCCGTGGTCGAGGCCCGGTCGCCGGGCTCGACCCCGCTGTCGCGCGCCTCGGCCCCGCCCGCGCCCACGTCCGCGCCCACGTCCGCGTCCAGGAACGCCACCACCGCGGGCCTGGCCTGCTCGACCGGCGCCTCCGTGGCGAGGTATGCCAGCAGCCGTGCCCCGGTCGTGCCGCCCAGTGCGATGCCGGCCGTCACATCGGCGGCCACCGCCGGGCGCAGGTCGCGGTCGGGCCAGGCGGCCTCCACCGCGCCCAGATGATCGCCGATCGCCCGGCAGGCCGCGACCCACTCCGCACGCAACGCGGCGGCCGTCTGCGGGTCGGTCGGCGTCAGCCGTCCGATCGCGGTCGCGAACGCGCCGTGCAGCCGCGCGTGCCGCACCGCCCGCTCCCGCTCGCCGGCGCGCCACCACAGCCCCACCACCAGGTCCGGTGCCGCCATGCGGCTCTCGGCCAGTTCGGCGGCCTCACGGAAGCGACCGTGGCGGGTGTACAGGGCCACCGCCGCGTCCGGTGAGCCGAGCAGGTCCGCGAGCGCGAACGCGGCCTCGTCGATCCGGTCGTCCCGCTCGAGGCGTTCGGCCGCATCCGTGTACAACACGCGCAGCCGGGCGAACATCGCCGGTTCGGCCCGCAGCGCGGCGCCCACCGGGCCGACCCGGACGGCCGGCCTCAGGTCGCCGGTTCGCGGCCTCGGCACCCCGAGCGCCGGCGGAACCCGCCGCCCTTCGGCCGACGCCTCGGACAGCGCGATGCCGTTCCGCAGCCCCTCGTGGTAACGACCGCGCTCGAACTGCCGGGCAAGGTCACGCAGATAGCGCTCCTGCCGATCGGCGACCAAGCGGGCCATGGGGCTTCGCATCAGCAACTCGGCGAGGCGGGCGCCGGGGGCGCCCAGGAGCCGTGCGAGCGGACGGCGAGGGCGGGTCCCGTCCCGGGAGCCACCGACGAGAGGGGCCTCCGCTTTCCCGGTGCCTCGATCGGCCGTCGTGTACCGGCCCGCAGGGGCGCCGCGAGAGCGTCGACGCCACAGCAGCGCGGCCGACACCAGGACGGCACCGAGCAACGCGGTCGGGGCTCGGCCGTCGGTCACCGTGCCGAGGACCGCGACGGCGCCACCGACGACCAGGGCGAGGACACCGACCGAGGCGACGATCCCGAGGAAGGCGAACGGTTCGCGCCCCGCGTGCGGCAGCGATCGCGCGGAGCCTCGCCCGAACCCCGCGAAGGCTCGCCCGAACCTCGCCGAACCCCGGCCGCCGACGCGGGGGTTCGCCAACTCGGCCGCGACCCGTTCCGCCCGCTCGTCGCGCCGGCCCACCCCCGCCCTCGCCCGCAGGTCCGAAGCGGCTTCCGGAGCCGGCTCGATCGGGGCTTCGGGGCGGGCCTCGACCGCGTCGAGCGCGGGCAACCGCCGGATCGGCAACCCCTCGACGCGCAGCCACGACGCGGGCGTCAGGACCGGCAACCCGGCCAGGGCGACGGTGACCCGCCGCCCGCCGGAACGTCCCACCAGGTATCCCCGGTCACCGGGACCTGGCCGCAACCCCGGTTCCACCAGGGCCTGATCGATCCCGCACAGCGGCGTGCCGGGCGCGTGCTCGGCCCGCACGACACGCTCCGCCCCGAGCCGCATCAACCAGCGCCCGTCCGGCAGCGCGTACAGCCGGGCGGCGGGGTCCCACAGGGTCAACACCCGGGCGGCGGCCTCGTCCCGCCCCAGGACCGGCACGTCCAGGAGGAATCCGGCGGCCCGCACCGAACCGCGATACCCGGTCGCGCCGCGGCCCGGCGACCCGTCGGGGGTCCCGCACGGCAACCTGTCCGACGACCCATCGGGGGTCCCGCACGGCGCCCCTCCCGGTGCCCCGTCCCGCGTCCGGTCCCCTGTCGCGCCCGTCATACCGCCGCCAAGGTCGCCAGGACCCGGCCGGTCACCGCGTGGCCGACCCTGATCCGCCCGGTCCGGTCCCGCATGGCGATCAGCGGCAGCGTCGGATGTACCGTCAACGGGTCCGTCGCGTCCGACCAGGCGCCCAGCACCCGGTCGCCGTCCGAGGTGTGCGCGCGCACCAGCGCATCGCCCGCCGACGTGCTCACGATCGCGGCCCTGCCGTCCTCGACGACCAGACCGATGGGTCGCACCCCGAGCGGGACGTGCAACACCTGCTCCGGGGCGTCCGGCGCGGTGTGGATCCGCCACCTGGTCGGATCCTCGGCGCACCACCCGAACGCGCCGCCGCCCAGCAGGTGATCGGTGACGTCGACCGCCGTGATCGGCCTGGGCCCGCCGGTGAATCGCAGATGTCGGGTGCCGGTCGGAGCGGTCATCAGCGGTTCGTCCCGGAACGAACCGACACCCGGCGCGATCGAGACCTGCTCGGTCCGAACCGGTGACTCCCGCGCGCACAACCGCCACCACGCGTCGCCGATCCGCCAGAGCACCGCCCCCGGTACGTGCAGGACCGGCCGGATCGGATCGTCACCGGTCATCGCGCCCGGGTCCGCGTCGAACCCCTCGATCGGCCCACCGATATCCTCCGCGTCCCAAAACGGTCGCCCGATCACGTGTACGGCGAACTCCCCTCGGGCGAGCGTCACCACGATCAGTCGGCGGCCCCACCAGGACGCGGCGTGGACGGTGCCGCGGAAGCCGTGCCGGGTCGGTCGGCCCAACGGTCTGCCGTCGGTGGGGATGTACACCGAGAGCAGCTCGCCCGGCCCCTCGCCGCGCATCAGCAGGTATCGCGACCCCCCGGTGAACGCGGGCAGCCGCAGCGGGCCCACCGGGGGCCGCGGCGGGGTCGACACGATCGCGGCGAACTCGCGTCCGCGCAAGGCTCGGACCGCGATCTCGGGCGCGGGCAGGGGGAGTTCCACGGTCGCCCCGGCGATCGACACCAGGACGCGCGACGCGCCCGCGGCGGTCCATTCCGCCTCGCGCGCGGTGATCACCCGAGGTCCCGTGGCGGTGGTGCCCAGGATCCACACCTCGTCGGCGGCGTCCGTCTCGGCCACGCGCGCCGCGACCTGCCCGGGTGTGGGTGGCCGATCCAGACGGATGTTCAGCCAGGAGCGCAGGATCCGACGCAGATCACCGGTGAGCCGGGTGCCCGGATCCGTGCCGAGCACTTCGACCACCAGCTCCATGTCGCGCGCCCGGGCCTTCGCCGCCAGCACGATCAGGCAGGCGAGTTGCACCAGACGCGGCGCACCGGCCTGGAGCGGTCCGGCATCGACCAGCACGACCACCCGACCGGTCGGTCGCGGGTCGACGAAACCACGCTCCAGGTAGAGCAGTTCACCGGACACCGCACGGCGCAGGAACTCCGTCCCGCACTCCTGGGCCCACAACCACTCGGATGCGAGCAGCCGCTCCGGGTGTCCGCGTCGGCCGATCCCGCCGTAGCCCGCGAACTCCCCGGCCGGGGCGGCGCCTGGTTCGGCCGCCGACAACATCGTGTCCAGTCGTCGAATCATCGGCCCCAACGCGGTGCCGAGTTCGGGGGTGAGTGCGCGCAACGGACCGGCCCAAGGCGCGAGCGCGTCCGGCAGCCTCACCCGGCGCCGCCGGCAGCCAGGGTCGCCAGCGCGTCCCGGTCCGCCGGACCGGCGGGCATCGGCGCCACGAGAACTCCGTCCGGCAGCAGAACCACGAGGTCGCGGGGGCCCAGCGCGAGACGCCACAACTCGGCCGAGGGCGCCGGCCGCATCGTGGTGGGCGTCAGGGCCTCCCCGTCCCACCCGAGATAGCGCAGCCCGTCCAGCCAGGGCAGGTCCTCCCCCACGACGACCAGCCAGTCCCGATCACCGACGGCACGCAGGACGTCCCCGCGCTCCAACCGATCGACGATGCGCAGCGCGAGGCCCGGCACGGCCGAACCGCGGGCCAGGACGGCGGCGATCGGAAGCGGCGGTTCCCGGGGATGCCACACGGGCGCGGCGGGGCCGGCCGCGAACGGCTCGTCGCGTGGACCGGAGGCCGTCGCAGGCACGGACCCGGCCGGGTCCCGGGGGCCGATCACCTCCGCGGGGCCGGCCGGGTTGATCCGCCCCGGCGATCGCGCGTGCCCGCCCTCCGCGTGCCTCGTCGGCTCGGCGGCGTCCGTCATCACGACCCCACGGCCGCGATCAACCGCTCGCGGATCGCCGCCAGTTCCGCGCCGAGGTCGGGTGTCGCAAAACCGGCGTCGATCTCGCGCAGCACCGCCTCCAGCCGCAACCTCCGGTCCTCGTCGGCCGGTTCCGTCCCATATCGATCGAGCAGGTCCCGGCCGGCGGCCACCAGGCGCAGTGCCCGGGCGGCGCTGCCCCGCGAGTACTCCTCGGCGGCATGGAACAGGCCCCGGTTGGCCGCGTCGCCGATCAGGTCGGCCAACACCTCGCGTGCCGCCGTCTGCGCAGCCGGGTCCGGCGCGATCAGCGGCAGCGTCCACAGGTCGCCGGCCTCCGCGACCACCCGCCCGTCCAGGACGGCGGCCGAGGCCACCAGTCGTTGCGAGCGCACCGCCCGCCGGTCGGTGATCGGTACGCCCGCCGCCCGCATGCGCCGGATCGCCGTGGCCAACACCGGTCGAAGCGAACCGAGTTCGCAGGCGAGCGCCGCCGCCGCGAGGCGATCGAGCCCGGCCCACGCGTGCGGGGCCGGCACCTCGGGCCGAGCGGCGGCGCGGGTGTCGCCCTCCTCCAGCAGTTCCTCCAGCCGCGCGTCCGCGACCGGTTCGACGAACACCCGGGCCAGGAACCGGTCCGCGAAAGCCGCCTGCGCGGGATCCTCCGGAACGTGGTTCGCGGCTCCGACACACACCCGCAGCGGCGCCGCCAGCACGGTTGCGCCGCGCCGGAAGACCCGTTCGTTGAGCAGCCCGAGCAGCGTGTTCAGGATCGCGGTGGAGCCGAGGAACACCTCGTCCAGAAAGGCGATCTCCGCCTCCGGCAACATGCCGGCCGTCTCGATCTCGACGACGCCCTCACGCAGTCGGCGCAGGTCGACCGGGCCGAAGATCTCGTTCGGCTCGGTGAATCGGCCCAACAGGTACTCGAAGTAGCGCCCGCCGAGCTGCTCCGCGATCCGGCGCACCGCCAAAGACTTCGCCGTCCCGGGTGGACCGACCACCAGCAGATGTTCACCCGCGACCGCGCACAGCGTCACCACCTCGGCGACCACCTCGCGATCGACCAGACCCACCCGCGCGGCGGCCAACGCCGCCCGCACCGCGAGCGCGTCCTCCCCCATCTGCGTCGGCTCCGAAGCGATCATCCGCGAAGTCTATGCATCGAGCCCCACACGCACATTCGCGTTTCCGAAGCACCGCGTCGGAGCCGGCCAAGCCACGTCGGAGCCGACGAAGCGCTGCGGCGGAAGCGCCGCATCGCCCGTCCCGGCGGGTCGCAGGCCGGCCCGAGCCGGTGCGGCCTTCACGCCGTCGCCGCGTCGAACTCCGGGCAGGGCACGAGTCGATGCGGGTGCCCCGACAACCCGTTGGACCCGATGTCGGCCGGTATGCGGCGGCCGGCCCGTGCCATCGCGGGGAAGTCTCGAATCGGCCGGGTAACCGGTTGATTACGGACTGATTCGGATCCGATGGCAGCCAACCGCGCCGTCGCGTGGCAGCATCGTGGCATGGACGAGCATCCGCAGCCCGAAGGCGAGCCCGAGTGGCTCGACCACGACGACTTCGAGCGGCTCTTGGCCGAGGTCCTCCCGGACCCCAAGCCACAGTTGCCACCGCTCGCCGACAAGCGGGTCTACGAGCGCGCCGGCCGAGGCGACACCGGCAGTTGAGCGACCCGGTCGGCCCGAGGCCGCGCGGACGCCCGAGAACCGGGCGTCCGGCGTCGGCCCGGCCGGCCGGCGCGGTTCATCGGCGGAACCAGGCCGAGTCGCGTACCGCGCGGGAGAATTCGGCCTGATTCAGCGGCGGCGCCGGCAGCGGCGGGCCGTGGGCCGTGGGTCGGACCACCGACGATGCCGGCGGTGACGTGGATCTCGATGCTCCGGCCGTCCGCGCGGGTCACGCTCGCGCCGAAGCCCTCCGGTCGACCGGTGTCCGGCCTCGGGTTCCTGTTGGTCCGGCGGCGAGGTCCAGCTCTTGAACAGCGACCCGTCGGACAACGTGCCGTTCACACGAGACGTGTTCGGCGCGACCACACCCAGGCCCGCGCACCAGTCCCGCCCCGCCTCGGCCATCCCGGCCAGGAGTCGGTCCACGGCGTTCTCGACGGCCGGTCGCAGCGCGGGGATCCGGCGCGCGGTGAACACGGCCGCGATCGGCTTGCGCAACCTGGTGTGCACGGGCGGGTTGCTCTGCAGGATCGAGCGGCCGAGCAGCCCCCAGGACGGCGGTTCCTCGGTCCCGCCGAACAAGGCCGCGGTCGGTTCGCGGTCGAGTACGCCGAAGTCCCGGTCGCGCAGCACCCGATCGGCCTCGGCGTAGCCGGTCACCACGACGAACGTGTCGCTCACCCACAGCACGGGGCCGAGTCGGTGAACCTGTTCGTACAGCGGGTAGGGGTCCGCCCGGGTGTCCGGTGCGGTGAGTCGCGCCACGAGTGCGGATGCGTCCACGAGCCGGCCTCTCGTCCCCCGTCGCCGGCCGGCTCCGTGTCCGGGGCCGGCCGCCTGTCATCGGGTCAACCGTGGGGAGCGGGCCAGGAGTTCCTGTCCGCTCGGGCGAATCACGCCGCGTGCCGCGGGGCGTGGCTCAGGCGGTCGTTCGGTCGGCCTCCACACCCAGGACGAACTCCCGTATCGCCGCGCCGATCTCGTGTGGCGAGTCCTCTTGGACGTAGTGGCTTCCGGCGACCGTTACCTCGCTCTGCCGGGGCCAGCTTCGGGCGAACTCCAGTGCGCGGCCGACCAGGATGGCCCCGGGTTCGGCGGTGATCAGCAGCTTCGGGACCGGGCTGTGCGCAAGCCACCTCCCGTACTCCTCCACCGTGTTCGCGACATCGGCGGGGGTACCGTCGATGGGAAGTTCGCGGGGGAAGACCAGGGTGGGCACGCGGGACTCGCGGGTGCGGAACGGCGCGCGGTAGGCATCCATCTCGGTCTCGTCGAGCGTGCGCAGGATGCTCTTGGGCAAGACCGTCTCGATGAAGAAGTTCTCCTCCAAGACGAGCTGTTCGCCCTGGTCCGAGCGCATCGCCCGGAACAGGGTGTCTCGCCCCGGCGGGAAGTCCGACCACAGCCGGGGCTGCACGATCGCCTCCATGTACGCGATGGCGCGCACCCGGTCGGCGTGCCGGCGGGCCCAGTCGAAGCCGAGCGCGGAGCCCCAGTCGTGCAGCACGAGAGTGACCGGACCGGCGGGCAGTACGGCGTCGAACCAGGCGTCGAGCCGGCGGCCGTGGTCGGCGTATCGATAGGCGCCGTCGGGTGCGGCGTCCGAGGCGCCCATGCCGATCAGGTCGGGTGCCAGGCAGCGTCGTCGGTCGGCGAGGTGGGGGATCACATTGCGCCAGAGGTAGGACGACGTCGGGTTGCCGTGCAGGAAGACCACGGGGCCGGGGCCGGTGTTCGGATCGTCGGCATTGCCGTCGTCGGGGCGCGGGCCGGTGTCGACGTAGGACATGTAGGCGTCGAGCACCCGGATGCGGCGGCGCGGGTGCGGGTCGTGTGCGGCGATCGCGGGGAGGGTGGTCGGATCGACATGGGACATGACTGACTCCGATTCCGCTCGGTGGGACCGAGCGCGCCATGGGTGTGTGTGGTGGTGATGTGGGCCGGGTCGGGGCCGGGCCGTCGGGCGCTGCGTGCCGGTCAGCCGGCGGCTGGGGCGAGCACGGTGGCGAATGTGACGGTCTTGAACCGCTCCAACGGCCCGGGGTCGCGCTCGACCTTCATCCGCAACATCGCGCCGTGCCAGGACGCGAGCAGGTAGTCGGCCAGGTCGAGCGGCGGCAGCCCGGTACGGATCTCTCCGGCCGCCTCGGCCTCGGCGAGGCACCGCGCGAACGGCTCGCGCCATTCGGCGAAGATCTCCACCAGGCGCTCGCGGATCACCTCGCTGTGCTCGGCCGAATCCACGCCGGTGTTCCCGATCAGGCAGCCGTCCCGCCACTCGCGGCCGGCCAACCTCTCGGTGACGACGTCGAAGTACGCACGCAGCCGCTCGACCGGCGGCCGACTCGCGTCCTCCAGCGTCGCCGCCACGATCGTCCGCACATCCGCGAAGTAGCGATCCAGCACGGCCAGCCCGAACGCCTCCTTCGAGGCGAAGTGGTTCGAGAACGACCCCAGCGGCACGCCCGCGCCTCCGGTGATGTCCCGCACACTCGCCCCGACCAGCCCCAACCGACGCACGGTCTCGGTCCCCGCGTCCAGAATCTGTTCCTTCTTCGATGCCCTCGCCATAACTCCAATATGGACGACCATATTGCTTCTGTCAACGCCCCTCCTCCCGACAACGCCCCCACCGTGGCGCCGCGCCGCGCGGGCGGGGCCGCGGTGCGATCAACTCGCCGTTCGTACGCGGGAGACCTGGGCTGTGGCGGCTGGGGCTACGTGTTCGGTGAAGAGTTTGGCGACCAGTTCGCCGCGGCTGGTGACGCCGACCTTGGACAGGACGGACTTGATGTGGTCGCGCACCGTGTGTTTGGAGATGTGCAGTCGGCGGGCGATCTCGTCGGTGCCCAGGCCGCCCGCGATCAGACGGGTGATCTCGGCCTCGCGCCCGGTCAGTTCGTACGCCTCGACGATGATCGCGGCCACCTCGGACGCCGGGGCCGCCTCGATCATCACCACCGTGAAGGGGTCGTCGCCGCTCAGCCGGGACGCGTGGCACACCAGCCAGCGTCCGGCCCGGGTACGCACCCGCACCCGACCGGTCCCGGCCGCCGCCAGGGTGGCGATCCACATCGGCATCGTGGTTTCCGCGTCCTCGCCGGCCACACTCGCGATTCGCTCGCGGGCCTGCGCGTTGGCCGAGATCAGGCGTCCGGCGCGGTCGAAGAGCAGTACGCCGGTCGCCTCGTCCGTGCCGGCCACCTCCTCGACGGTGACCTCGCCCGGCCGCAGGAAGCCGCGCAGCCGCCTGGCGAGTGGCGCGGACAGACCCGCGACCAGTTCGGTGTCGGCGGAGGTGAAGGCCGGCCGATCCCGGTCCCGGAACAGGCTCACGCTGCCCCACGGCCGACCCGCCGTCCGCAGCACCGCGCGCAGTTCGTCACCGAACCGGCGCGGGCGCAGGTACGCGTCGTAGAGCGGACCGAGCTCGGGCCGATCGCCCGTGCTCTCACGCAGCGCCGCCGCCGGAACCCGGGCGTCCACGAGGGTACGGAAAGCGTTGATCGTGCCCGGGTCGGCCTCGCTGGTCCAAAACGCCGCGCAGCCACCCGCGTCGATGTTCTCCACCCGGATCGGCGCGGCGATCAACCCGGTGAGCGGATCGGTCGCACGCCACACGGCGGCGTCGAACGGGACCAGGCGCCGCAGCCGCACCGACGCGGTCGCGAACAGCGCGAGCGCGTCGGGCGCCTCGGCGGCGCGGGCGAGCAGTTCGTCCCGCTTCCAGCCGTCGGTGTCGGGTCGGCGGGTCATCGGCGCTTCCGTTCACTGGTCGGGTATCTCGGGCGCAGGCGAAGGCCGGCGCGGCAATCGGGTCGGCGGGTCGGTGGGCCCGAGTCGGTGCACTGTGAGTCGGCGGTCGGCCGTCGGTGTGCCGGCGGGTCAGCGGGTCAGCGGGTCAGCCCAGCAAAGGCGTCAACCCGGGGAATCGGCAGAAGCTTCCCCGTCGTCCGCCGGCTCTTCGCGCGCCGGACAACGTGCGCTCGAACACGTCGCGCATCCGGCGAGCAATTCCACGCGGCCACGGACACAGCCGGCGAAGCCCGGCCGGGTGGCGGCTCGGCGTGCCGGCACGTCGGCGGGCTCACCCCCCAGCCACGGCATCGACCCGGAGCATCAACAGAAGTCTCCCCGTCGTCCGCGGGCTCCCCGGGCCCCGTGCACACCACGCGCCCGCGCCGGGCGGGCAGCGCCCACCCCCGTACGGCCGCAGCGCGCCGGACAACGTGCGCTCCAGCACGTCGCGCGCCCGGGCGAGCAATCCCGCACGGTCGCGGAAGTAGTCGGCGATGCCCGGCCAGGTGGCGGGACGGTGTTCCGGCAGGGGCAGCAGGGGGCAGCAGGGTCACCCCCCGGCGAAGGCGTCAGCCCCGGGAATGAGCAGAAGCTTCCCCGTCGTCCGCCGGCTCTCCAAGGCTTCGTGTGCCCGACGTGCCTGCGCCAGCGGGTAGCGCCCGCCCACATGCGGCCGCAATGCGCCGGCCAGCGTGCGCTCGAACACGTCGCGCGCCCGGGCGAGCAATTCCGCACGGTCGCGGAGGTAGTCGGCGATGCCGGGCCGGGTCAGGTACAACGAGCCCGCGCCGAGCAGACGGCCGGTGTCGAAGTCTCGTACCGGGCCGCTCGCACCGCCGAGCAGCACCATGGTGCCGCGGGTACGAAGGCTCGCCAGGCCGCCGTCGAAGGTCGCCGCGCCGACCCCGTCGTACACCACGTCCGCGCCCCGTCCGTCGGTGGCCTCGCGGACCCGCTCGGCGAACCCGTCGTAACCGAAAACGAGATCGGCCCCGGCCGCGCGGGCCCGGGCATGCTTGGCCGGGTCGGACACGGTCGCGATCACCCGCGCGCCGCGGGCGACCGCGTACTGGGTGAGCAGTCCGCCCAGGCCGCCCGCCGCCGCGTGCACCACGACAGTCTCGCCTTGGCGTATCCGGTGGGTGTCGTGGGTGAGGTAGTGCGCGGTCATCCCGTGCATCAACACCGAGGCGGCCGATTCGGCGCTCAGCCCCTCCGGGATCGGCACCGCACGATCCGCGGAGACCACGGCGCGCTGCGCGTAGCCGCCGTACGCGGTGGTCACCGAGCCGTCCATGGCCCAGGCCACCCGGTCGCCGACGGCGACGCCGGTCACGTCCGGGCCGAGTTCGGCGACCGTACCGGCGCCCTCGACGCCGGGGACGAACGGCGTGGGTACGGCGAACACACCGCGGCGCTGGCTGATGTCGATGAAGTTGACCCCGCTCGCGGCCACGTTCACCAGCACCTGCCCCGGGCCGGGACGCGGTTCGGGATGGGCGTGGACGGCGGTCAGTACCTCGGGACCACCGTATGCGGTGGCGATGACGGCTTGCACGACGCGTACTCCTCGGCCGGATCGATGCGGACGTCGTCGATCCTGCGCGTCCCGGCCGCACGCGCCCATCCCCCAGGTGAGGGATGGGCGGCGGCCGGGCGCGGGCCGAGAGTGGCCCGGGTCGGTGCCCGGGGCTCGATGGTCGAGGACACCCCGGCGGCATCGCGGACGAGGAGCACGGTCGTGACGACGAGGCAGGCGGCGCCGGACGGGAGTGCCGGGCAAGCGGGGCCGGTGCCGATCCGGACGGCAGCGGAGCCCGGTGCGATTCGCGGGGAGGGGATCCGGCTCGGACTGCTCGGCGGGCCCTCGGTGTTCGGGGTCACCTCGGCCGGGGTCGCGCTGCCGGACGTGGGTCGCGCGCTGGACGCCGGGCCGACGACCGTCGGCTGGGTGCTGACCGCGCACGCGCTCGCGCTCGGCATGGGGACGGCCGTGTTCGGTCGGCTGGCGGACGCGCGCGGCGTGCGGTTCTCGTTGTCGGCGGGCGGCGCGCTGCTCGCGCTGGGCATGGCGGTGTGCCTGGGGGCGCCGAACCTCGGTGTCCTGGTCGCCGGTCGGTTCCTGGCGGCGGCCGGTTCGGGCGCGATGGTCTCCGCGGCACTGGCGCTCGCGGTGGCCGCCGATCCGGCTCGGCGGGCCCGGATCCTGGGCGGCTTCGGCGGCACGATGGCGGTCTTCGGGGCCGGTGCCACCCTGGTCGGTGGCGTGGTGACCGAGTGGATCGGCTGGCGGGCCACGCTCGTACTGCCCGCGCTGTCCCTGCCGGTGATCGCCCTGTGCCTGCCGCTGATCCGCCGTGCCGGGACCGGTTCGCGCCGCGCGGTGGACGCGGTGGGTGCCGGACTGGTCGCGCTCACGGCCACCACGTCGCTGGTGCTGATCCAGTCCCCCACGCTGTCCCTGGGCACGCCCGCGGTCTCGGCCCTGGGCGCCGGCGCGGCGCTCGCCCTGGGCACGCTGACCTGGTGGACCCGGCGCCGTCCGCACGGTTTCGTGCCGCGCGCGCTGATCGGCGACCGCACGATCGTGCTCACGGCGGTGATGGGGATCGGCGTGTTCGGCGCGCTGTTCTCGGTGATGTACGCGGCGCCGCAACTCTTGGTCCGGGAGTACGGGTGGAGCGTGCTCCAGGTCGGCGCGGCGCTGCTGCCCGGCGGCCTGATCGGCTTCGTGCTCGCCCGTCGGGCGGTGGGATCGCGCGGGCGCGGGTTGTTCGCGGCGACCACGGTGGCGGCCTCGGCGGGCCTGCTCGCGGTGGGCCTGAGCTCGGGCGCGGCGGTGATCGTGGTGGCCGCGTCGCTGTGCATCGTGGCCTTCGCGGTGAGCCAGGTCGTCACGACCGGGCGGGTAGCCACTCTGGTCGATCCCGCCGTACGCGGCGGGGCGGTCGGACTGCTCAACCAGATGTACTTCGTCGGCGGCGGGATGGGCGCGGCAGCGGTCGGCGCGCTGTCCGAGACAATGGACCCGGCGCGGGCCCTGGCCCTCGTCGCGCTGCTACCACCACTCGCGGCGAGCGCGGCACTGTGGCCGACCGGGACGAACGGGCGCGCGGCCTCGGGAGGATGACACATGGCGCGGCAACAACCCACCTGAGGCGGGTATTTCGCCACAACGCAGATCGGCAGGGATTCGGCCGGCGCAGGCGCTCGGGCTGCCGAACGAATTCGGCCACGACCGGCGCTCGGACCGCCGACCGGCGTACCGCCGATCCCTTGCGTCAGCGGGTCGGTGCCACGTTTTGCGTGAAGGAGCCCGTCAGATTGCCCGGTGCCCGCCAGTTGACCACGATGTAGGTCTCGTACCATTTCGAGCCGCGACCGGCGGAGCGGGCCGCGCCGATCCTGGTGCTGCCCTTCCAGACCAACTGGGTGAAGTTGCCCGTGGCGCCGCTGAATCGGCCGGCCTCGAAGTCGTACGCGGCAACCTCGTCGTACCAGGCCCGCGCCGCCGCTCGGGCCGAGACCGGGCCCGGCGCGGTGGCGCCGCCCCAATAGAGCGTCTCGCCGGTGCCGGGGTCCAGCCCGCGATGGTCCTCCGAGAGCCCCTCGAAGGCCGAGATCCGCGCCGCGCGATTCTTCGCGTACGCGTTCAGCTCCGGGTCGAACCGCACGGCCGGCGCGCCGTGCCGACTCCGGTAGGTGTTGATCGCGGTCAACATCTCGTTCAGGTAGGCACCGTCGGTGGCGTCCGGCAGCGCGGGCCGGGCGTACGCGGGCGCGGCCCCGGCCACCACCAACAACGCTGCCGCGACCATGACTCCGAAGCGTTTGCGCACGCGTGTCCCTCTCGATCCCGGACCGCCGGTTGCGACCGCAGGCTCAGCATGGGCTCGGGCGCGGGGCGGCACGGGCGACTCGAAGTGGGTTCACCCGTCCGGAGCAGGGTGAACGGCCGGGGGAGCAGGACCGGAGGCGGGGCGGAAGCGGATCGGAAGCGGATCGGAAACGCGTCGCAGGCGGGTCGGAAGCGGGTCGGAAGCGGCTTCGGGCGCCGGCGAGGCGCGAGAGCACGGAGAGCACGCGCGGGCGACGTCAGGTCGTCGTGGCCGCGTCGCCCAGCGCCGGGACGTCGGCCGCGTTGGCCAGGGTCGACTCCCGGCTGATCCGGAGCGCTCCGCGCAGCGTCGCGTCCGGGCCCAACACCCCTGCCACGATGGCCGGTTGCAAGCGTGGCGCGAGCGCGCGGCGGCCGGCCAGCGTGGCGTCGACCCCGGGGGTCAGCCATGCCTTCCACGTCGCCAGGTAGCCGCCCAGGATCACCTCGCCCGGGTCCACGAGTCCCGAGATCGCCAGCACCGCCGCGCCCACCGCGCGGCCCGCGACGGCGAGCGCGTCGACCGCCCGCGGGTCCCCGGCGGCCAGTCGGCGGTCGAGTTCGGCCAGGGCCGCGTCGATCCCGTCCCGGGCGGCGAGGTCGGCGAGCCCGGCGGCGGCGGTCAGCGGCTCGGGCCCGACGTACATCGCCAGGCACCCGCGCGCGCCGCACGGGCAGTCGGGGCCGTCGAACGCGAGCGGGATGTGGCCGACTTCGCCGGCCATGCCGTGCGTACCGGTGTGGATCCGGCCGTCCACCACCAGACCGCCGCCCACGCCGGTGTCGGCCTTGATGTACGCGACGGAGTAAGGGAGTTCGCCGCCCGGTTCGGCCCGGGCGTGGTATTCGGCCAGGGCCGCGACGTTCGCGTCGTTGACCACGTCGAGCGGGCAGGCGAGGTCGGGCAGGTGCGCCAGCACCAGCGCGCGCAGGTCGGTCCGGGACCAGCCGAAGTCGATCGCGGCGGCAACGGTGTGGCCGGGCCCGGTCACCGGCCCCGCCATCGCGATCACCACCCGGGCGAGATGTACGTCGGGTCGGGCGCGCACCACCGCTTCGGCCCGGCCGATCTCGCGCGCGAGCACGGCGGCCGGCGGTTCGGGATCGCCGAACGGCGCGTGATGCGGCACAGACGCGCGGTGCACCACGGTGCCGGCCAGGTCCGCGGCCATCACCTCGACCCGCTCCAGGGTCACCTGCACCGCGATCGCCACCACCCGTTCCGGCACCAGGCGCAACAACCGGCGCGGCCGACCCCGCCCCCCGGAGGACGCGGAGCCCACCTCGGCCACCAGACCACGCCCGATCAGGTCGGCGGCCAAGCCGGTGACCGAGGCGGGCACGAGTCCGGTGGCCGTCGCGACCTCGGTACGCGCACAGGGGCCGTGCGCGGCGATCTCACGCGACACGAGGGCGAGATTGTGCCGGCGAACCGCGGCGGTGTCGGTGGGGGCGGGGGCGGGGGTGTTCACCCGAACGATTCTGCCCCAGTCGAATCCGGACGCTTCCGGTCGACATCGGGGCCGATGGTGCCGAGGTCGGGCGACGCCCCGCGGTCCCACCGACCCGTGGGTCGGCAACTCGGCGCCACCGTGGCCCAACGGCTCCGCGGCTCCGCGGCTCTGCGGCTCCGCGGCTCCGCGGCTCTTTGCTCGCGTGGCCGGTCATATTTTTTTCAAGACTTGTAATATTTATGAGTCGCGGTCGATACTCGGCCATGGACCGCTCGGGATTCGCCCCCGTGTGGGCCGCTCGACCCCTCCGCGCAAAGGATGAACCCGTGTCCAACCAGCCGCTCGTCACCACCACCCTCGGCCCCGTCCGGGGTTCGTGGCAGGGCCGGTCCGCCCGCTTCCTGGGCATTCCGTACGCCAAGCCTCCCGTCGGCGACCTGCGCTTCGCCGCGCCCGACGCCCCCGAGGCGTGGACCGAGCCGCTGGACGCCACCGCGTACGGCCCCACCGCCCAGCGCCGCAGCTTCGGCGACGGGCCGACGATCATCCCGGAACCGTCGATCCCCGGTGACGGCGTGCTCAGCGTCAACGTGTTCACCCCGAACCCGAGCGCGAACCCGAGCCCGGACACGGACGCCGGGCTGCCGGTCCTGGTCTGGATCCACGGCGGCGGCTTCGTGGCCGGTTCCGCCGCCAGCCCCTGGTACGAGGGCGGCGCGTTCAACCGGGACGGCGTCGTCCTGGTCTCGCTCGGCTACCGGCTGGGCATCGAGGGCTTCCTGCACCTGGAGGGCGCCCCCGACAACCGAGGCGTGCTGGACTGGATCGCCGCGCTGCGCTGGGTCCGGGACAACATCGCGGCCTTCGGCGGCGACCCGGCCAAGGTCACCATCGCCGGTCAGTCGGCGGGTGGCGGCGCGGTACAGACGCTGATGGTCACGCCGTCCGCGCACGACCTCTTCCGGGCCGCGATCTCGGTCTCCGGCGCCGTGATGGAGCCGCAGAGCCGCGCGGCCGGCCTCGCCGTGTCCGAACTCTTCACCGCCCGCACCGGTCTGCCCGCGACCGCCGCCGCGCTGCGCGACGTCTCGCACGACGAGATGCAACGGCTGCAGGACCTGGTCACCGCGCCCGAGGAGGGTTCCGCCGCGCTGCCCGGACTGCTCCTGGCGCCCTTCACCGACGGCGAGTTGGTCCCCGAGGACGTACACGCGGCCTTCCGCGACGGCTCGGCCACACCCGCGCCGCTGATGCTCGGCGCGACCCACCACGAGTTCAACGCCGCCGCCGAGTTCGGCATGCCGAACGCTCCGATCGAGGCCGCCGTGGGCATCCTCGGCTCGGTCGGCCTGCCGCCCGAGGGCATCGAGGCGTATCTCGCCCTGCACGAGGGCGCGACCCCCGCCCAGGTGATCGGCCAGGCGCTGACCGACACGCTGTTTCGGGGCGCCGCCGTCTCGATCGCCGAGGCCCGCGCGGGTCAGGACCGGCCGACCTGGCTGTACACGTTCGAATGGCTGTCCAGCGCGCCGATGTTCGGCGGCAAGGCGTTCCACTGCCTCGACCTGCCGTTCGCCTTCGACCTGCTCGCCGCCGACGGCGCGGAGAACGCGACCGGCCCCGACGCCCCGCAGAAGCTGGCCGACGCGATGCACGGCGCCTGGGTGGCCTTCATTCGCGACCTCGACCCGGGTGCCCAGTGGCCGCGCTACACCCACGAGCACCGCCACACAATGGTGTGGGACACCACCCCGCGCGTCGTCCGCGACCCCCTGGGCGCCGAACGCGAGATCTGGAACACCCGCCGGGCACCCGCCGCCTGAGTCCAGCGACCCCGCAGCCGAGCACGAACGACCCGCCGACCCGCCGACCCGCCGACCCGCCGACCCGCCGACCGGCCGACCGTCCGGCTTCCGGCTGTCCCGATGTGCTCGACACAGCCTTCACGGACCCCGCCGGGAAAGTGTGACGGCCCTTCGGCACACGCATCGTGAAAAGCGGTTCGAGGACGGACCGGAGCGGTCCCGACGGGTCGGCGAAGGCCCGAGCGGTGGGTGATTCGGGCACGGTGGCGGCCGCGCAACACTTGAAGGCGCGCCCTCGGATCGGCGCCGCCGGGTCGGGGTGCGCCATACGAACGACCGAGCAACCGAGGCGCATCGTGGCCATCCTGATCATTCTGGGCGTCGTTCTGGCGGTTCTCCTCCTGCTGTGGTTCGGCTTCGCCGTGAAGATCGTCAAGCAGTACGAGCTGGGCGTGCTGTTCCGGCTCGGCCGGGTCAGGGGGGTCCGGGCGCCCGGATTCCACCTGATCATTCCGTTCGTCGACATCCTGCACCGGGTGTCGCTGCGGGTCATCACCAAGCCGATCCAGTCGCAGGGCATCATCACCCGCGACAACGTCAGCGTCGACGTGTCGGCCGTCGCCTATTTCCGGGTCGTGGACGCGGTGAAATCCGTGGTCGCGATCGAGAACGTGCACGCGGCCATCGACCAGATCGCGCAGACCACCCTGCGCAAGGTGGTCGGCCGGCACACGCTCGACGACACGTTGTCCGAGACCGACACGATCAACCTCGACATCCGGCGGATCCTCGACGTGACCACGGCCGAGTGGGGCGTCCAGGTCACCCTCGTCGAACTCAAGGACATCCAACTGCCGGAGACGATGAAGCGCGCGATGGCCAAACAGGCCGAGGCGGAGCGGGAGAAGCGCGCGAAGATCATCAACGCCGAGGGCGAGTCGCTCGCGGCGGCAGCGCTGGGCGACGCGTCGGACACCATGACGGCCCACCCGCTCGCCCTGCAACTGCGCAACCTACAGAGCCTGGTCGAGCTCGGCGTGGACAAGAACACCACCGTCGTCTTCCCCGCGCCGTTGATGAGCACGATCGCCGAACTCGGCTCCTTCATCGCCCGGGAAACGGCCGCCGCGGCACCCTCGGCCCGGCCCGATCCGCCGCCGACCCGTGCGATTCGGCCGACCGGGCCGGATCGGGACGTACCGGCCGGCGACGAGAGGCTCGCCACCCGCGCGTAACCGCCCGCCACCCGGGCGCGAGCGTCCACCCGGCCACCCCGGCGGACACGCGTCGCACGTCGGGTCGAAGGTCACATCGCCCGGCGCGGGCGGGGTCGGGCCGCGATCCGTCTCCCGAGCAGGCCCTCGGTCTCGGTCAGTGCCGGCAGCCGGGCCACCACCGGAGTGACGCCACGGGGGTTCCGCCCCGTTCACCTCTCCTGCCGGCGCCCTGTCAACGCCCGCACCCGGCAAACCGACCCGACGACGACACGCTCCCCCGACCCGGAATCGAGGCGTGGGGGGAATCGACCATCGGTTGACCACTCGCTTCATTTGGTTGTACAACAGTAATGATTGTATTGCTATAACGATTGGGGTTGGTCCATGTCCTCCGCCGAGAGCACGGCCGGATCCGGAGGCGGCGGCGACGGGTCGGTCGGTCGGCGCAGGAAGCTCGTAGTCCTGGTGACCTGTTGTCTGAGCCTGTTCATCGTCGGCCTCGACAACACCATCCTGAACATCGCCCTGCCCGCGATCCGCAGCGACCTGGACGCCT
Source organism: Embleya sp. NPDC050154 (assembly GCF_044460165.1). Lineage (NCBI taxonomy): Bacteria > Bacillati > Actinomycetota > Actinomycetes > Kitasatosporales > Streptomycetaceae > Embleya > Embleya sp. NPDC050154. The sequence continues at coordinate 805,159 of NZ_JBITJP010000001.1, read as the reverse complement.
CGGTGTCCCAACTGCAATGGACCATCGACGCCTACACGCTCGTGCTCGCCGCACTGCTCATGCTCGCCGGCTCGACCGCCGATCGCATCGGCCGGCGCCGGGTCTTCCAGACCGGACTCGTGCTCTTCGCCGCGGGCTCGCTGCTGTGCGGCCTGGCCCCCGGTCTCGAGTGGCTGATCGTGTTCCGGGTGGTGCAGGCCGTCGGCGGGTCGATGCTCACCCCCGTCGCGATGTCGATCGTCACCAACACCTTCACCGAGCCCCGCGAACGCGCCCGCGCGATCGGCGTGTGGGGCGCGGTGGTCGGGATGGCGATGGCACTGGGTCCGATCGTGGGCGGCGCCCTGGTCGACGCGGCCGGCTGGCGCTCGGTGTTCTGGATCAACCTGCCCGTCGCGCTCGCCGCGATCGTCCTCACCGCGCTGTTCGTCCCCGAGTCCAAGGCGGCGCACCCCAGGCGCGCAGACCCGGTCAGCCAGGTACTGGTGTTCGCGTTCCTGCTGTTCCTGACCTACGCGATCATCGAAGGCCCCGAGGCGGGCTGGTCCTCGCCCCCGATCATCGCGCTGTTCACCCTCGCCGCCGGCTGCGTGGCGGGCCTGCTCCGCTGGGCACCCCGGCGCACGGAACCCCTGATCGACCTGCGCTTCTTCCGCAGCGTGCCGTTCGCCGGCGCGACCGTGATCGCGGTGTGCGCGTTCGCGGCGATGTCCGGATTCCTCTTCCTGAACACGCTCTACCTCCAGGACGCACGCGGCTTCTCGCCGACCGAGGCCGGTCTGCACACGCTGCCGATGGCGTTGGCGACCGTCGTGTTCTCGCCGATCTCCGGGCGCCTGCTCACCCTGGTGGGCCCGCGCCTACCGCTGATCGCCGCCGGCCTCGCGATGGCGGCCGGTGCCGGACTGCTGGTCGGACTCGGCGAGGACACCTCCACCGCTCGATTGATCACCGCCTACGCCCTGTTCGGCAGTGGATTCGGACTGGTGAACGCGCCGATCACGAACACCGCGGTGTCCGGGATGCCGCGCGCCCAGGCCGGCGTCGCCGCCGCGATCGCGTCCACCAGTCGCCAGGTCGGCCAGGCCTTCGGAGTCGCGGTGGTCGGCGCCACGATGGCGTCCGTCCTGGCCGCCCCCGGCGCCGCCGGCCTGGCCGCCGCCACGCACACCGGGTGGTGGATCGTGCTGGGCTGCGGCGTCGCCGTCGCGGGCCTCGGTATGCTCACCACGGGCCGCTGGGCCCGGCGCACGGCCGAGCGCACGGGCGCGGAACTGATGCCCGCGGCCGCGCCCGCCCAGGCACGCGATACGACGGACGTGAGGCAATGAACGCTTCCCCCGCGCGCGACACCGCGAGCGACACCCCCGCCGACGCCGCGGCACGGGTCTGGATCGGGATGCGCGCCCTGGTCGTGGAACGCCACGACCGCCGTCGCGAGGTCACCGAGGCCACCGGGCTGAGCTTCGTCCGTGTCAAGGCGCTGCGCCGGGTGGCCGCCGGTCCGATGTCCATGCGCGAACTGGCCGCACGGCTGTCCACCGACAAGCCCTACACGACGCTGGTCGTCGACGATCTCGAACGCCGCGGCCTGATCGAACGCACCGTGCACCCCGACGACCGCCGCCAGCGCATGCTCACCGCCACCCCGGAGGGTCTGCGCCTGGCCCGCATCGCGCGCGGCATCCTGGACGAGCCCCCCGAGTCCCTGCGCGACCTCGCGCCGGCCGATCTGGCCACCCTGGACCGGGTGATCGGCGCTCTCGTCGAGTCGGACCACCCCGCGCCATCGCACTCCCCGCACGGCGACGGGGCCGACGGGGCCACGGGCTCGACCGCGAACGAGTAGACCCGCTCCGCCACCCGGCACCGGTCGTCCGGTTGGGACCTTCCCTCGAACCCGGGCGAACCGACCCCCGCGCGGAACCGGTCGGCACCGCGGCCACGTCACCCCGGGCAGTCCGCCGGCCCACCGGGGAATCCGGGGTCGGCCGATCACCGGGTCCGGGACGCCAAGACGCCGGTCCCGCCGGTGGCGGGCCCGAGCGAGGAGGACGCGCGAACCAGGATCCAGGCCGCCGGCCTGCTCCCGACCTTCACCAGAACCAAGACCCCGGACTCGCGGAACCACGGCAAGGCACTGCGCACCGACCCCGCCGGCACGTCGGTCACGGTCCTCACCGCGGTGACCGTCCACCTCGGCATCCCGGACATCCGCTGACGGCAGGCGCCGCCGAAGGCCGCCCGCGAAAGGTCCGGCAACCACGGACCCCGAAGCGCGACGACCGGCAACTCACGGGCGGGCGGGCTCGTCGAGGACCACCGGATCGGCGGAGTCCGCACACGCCGGCGAAGGGCGTGCCCACAGGATCACCGCACCGACCGCCCCCGCCCGGGGTACACACCATCGACGCGACCACACCCGGCGGCGCGCCGAAGCGGGACAGGGAGGCGAGAGGACGATGGCACCCGGCAACACCGACATCGCCGCCATCGAACGTCTGGTGGGCACCGGCGTCCGGGAGCGGGTCTACCCCGGCGCGGTGTGGGCCCTCGGCGACACCGAGGGAACCCGGGCGGCCGGCGCCACCGGCACCCTCGACCCGCTCGGGCCCACCGCCGCCGGCGACCGGCGGCAGCCGGCCCCGGACACGATCTTCGACGTGGCCAGCCTGACCAAGATCATCGCCGCCTGGGCCTGTGTCGGCGCCCTGTGGGAGGACGGCGTCCTGCCCCTGGACGCTCCGCTCGCCACCTACTGGCCGGAGGTGGACGACCGGCCGCTCGGCACCGTCACCGCGCGCGAACTCCTCACCCACACCGCGGGCGTCCCGCCGCACGCCGACCTGGCGAGCCACTACGGCACCGAACCCGGGCACATCCGCGCCGGCGTACTGGGCGAGGTCCTGCACCGGCCGGCCGGTGAGGCCGTCGAGTACACCGATCGGGCCGCGCTCATCCTCGGCTACCTCGTCGAACACCTCGCCGGCCGACCGCTCGACCGAGTCGCCACGTCCCGGATCTGGCGACCGCTCGAGATGCGCGACACCCGGTTCGGCCCGCTCCCGACCGCACTCGCCGCCCGCTGCGCGCCCACCGAGCCCGATCCGGCCACCGGGGTCCGGCTCCGGGGCACGGTGCACGACCCGTCCGCGCGCCTGCTCGGCGGCGTCTGCGGCATCGCGGGTGCCTTCACCGTCCGGGACGACCTGGCCCGCTTCCTCCGTCGACTGCTCGGCGCGCCCTCGGCCGCCGGCGGAGCCGAACCCGGATTCGGCCCCGCCTGGGTCGCCGAATCGCTCGCCGTCCACACCGGAGACCTCGAACCCGCCCGGGGCCTGTTCTGGCACCCCGCCCCCGGTACACACCCGACCGAAGGCATCTACACCCACTACGGCTTCACCGGTACCGCCATGTGGGTCTCCGCGAAACGACACCGCTGGGCGGTCCTGCTCACCAACAAGGTCTACTACTCCCGCGAACGCGAACCACTGAACACGATCCGCGACACGTTCCGCGGCCTGGCCTTCGACGCGTAGCCGCCGCGCACCCGGCCGCCCCGTCCGCGGCGTCGCGGCGGTCGTCGACCCCGTCGGTTCGGCCGAACCGGCCACCGGGCAGGATGGGGTGCCATGACGGAGAAGACGGAACCCGTGTCGGCCCTGATCGTCGTCGACGTCCAGATGGCATTCGTCACCGGTGCCGGCGCGGTACCCGCGGCGGAGCGGGTGGTGGACCGGGCCGCCGCGTTGGTCGACCGCGCCCGGGCGGGCGGCGCGCTGGTGGTGCACCTGCAAAACGACGGGCCGGTCGGTGCGGACGACGAAGTCGGCACCCCCGGCTGGGAGTTGCGCCTTCCGGTACGGCCCGGTCCCCGCGAGTTCGTGGTGCGCAAGACCGAGGACGACGGCTTCGACGGCACACCACTGGAGGACCTGCTGACCCGCGCCGGCGTCACGGACCTAGCCGTATGCGGAGTGATGTCGGAGATGTGCGTCGGCGCCACCGCACGCGCGGCGCTGGAACGCGACCACCGGGTGGTGCTGCCACACGACGCCCACGCCACGTACGACATCCCCGCCGCGCCCGGCATCAGCGAGGCGGTCCCGGCCCACATGGTCTCGCGGGTGGCCGAATGGGCCCTGGGCGACGAGGTCGAGATCATCGCCCACGCCGACGACGTGACCTTCACCGCCGCGAAGGACGCCACGCACACCGAGAGCCCCGCGCCACCGGCATAGGGCCGACCCGGAAACCCGGTGGCCCCGTGCCGGGCAGGGCCCGGTGGTGCCGTTCGGATCACGCACCGACGGCACCACCACCGCACGCATCGAGGCCACCCGCCTACTCGGCCGCGCGAATCACCGTGTCGGCGGTCGGCAGCGGCACGACTCGGGCGGCGGCCACCCGTCGCGCCAGTTCGCGGTCGAACGCGGCCGACAGAAGGTCGAGTCGAAGGCGATCGCGAGCCTGGTCGAAGGCCGGTGCCCCGGCCGACGGCGAAGCGGCGGCGAGCAGTTCGGCGTATCGCTCGCGCAGCCGGGATTCGGACAGGTCCACCTGGCCGGCGAGCGATTCCCGTAGCGAGGCGGAGAGTTCGGCCACCTCGTTGCGGGCGAAGCCGTCCTCGTCATAGCTCGGTACACCCGGCATCGGGCGCCCCTGAGCCCGGGCCGCCGCGCGGCGGGCGTTCTCGGCGTCCAGGCGGGCCCGGAAGCCCGCCTCGGACGGGTCGGTCGACACACCGGCCTGCCGGGCCCAGCGGCGCAGCACCGCTTCCCCGACGGCCGCGCGCAAGGACCGCTCCCGCAGCACCTCGTGCGGCGTGCGACCCACGATCGGGGTATGCCAATAGTCGGCACGCGCACCGGCGATCGGGAACTCCGCCACCACCTCGGCCCGCAACCGCACCACGGCCCGACGCAACTCACCGGCGGTGAGCCGTACTTCGTCCACCGTCGCGACCACGACGGCCCGATCCACGACGGCGGCCGGCAAGGCCGAGCCCGGGGCGGGAGCGGGGTTGCGGTCGGGTGTCGCCCGTCCGGATGCCGGGGACGGGCCGAGCAGGGCCACCAGGATGCCCACCACCGCGACCGCGAGCGACGCGGCGATTACGGCGGGCCGGCCGAGCCCGCGTCGCCGACGACGACGTACGTCGCTCGTCCGCGACCCGGTCCCGCGTGGTGGCCGTACGGCCCGTCCCCGGCGGGACATCAGACGACCTTCAGGTCGAACACGTGCAGTCCGGGTCCCGCGATCGGACTGCCCGCCGGCAGCGTCACCGACGCCACGGTCCGCCCGGGGTCGATGGCGAGCGACGCGACGCGTACCGTGACGTCCTCCTCGGAACGTGCCGTGGCCGGATTGCGGTAGTCGGTCTGCGGCTTGTGGTGATAGGCGGCCCGGACCGCGACCTGGTCGGAGGGGCCCGCCGCGGTGCTCCACCAGTCGCCGAGGGCGAGCGTCGCCGTCGTCGACGTGCCGTCGGTGTAGGTGACGGTGACCGTGCCGCTCTGCGCGCCGTAGGCGCCCGCGCCCAGCACCACCAGGCGGCTACCGCTGCCGGTCAGCGCGATCCGCTGGCCGGCGACCTTGACGTTGTCCGGCAGGCCGTAGGCACGGGGGTGCCACGTGAACGCGGCGCCGCCCGCGGTGACCCTACCTCCCGGGACGTATCCGGCCGCCGCCAGCGCGGGTCCGGAGTAGCTGCGCCCGGAGAGCCCGAGGCCGCCGGTGTTGGGGTTGGCGTCGTCGCCGACTCCGACGTTGTTGTACGCGGCGGCGATCGACGGATACAGCGGCGCGCTCACCGCGGCGCCGTTGTACGCGCCCCGGTTGACGCCCGCCCCGCCGGCCGCGACGGGGTTGCCGAAGTAGTCGCGCGAGCCGATGCCGGCTATCGCGACTCCGGTGCCCAGCGCGGGAGATCCGGCGAGCAGCGCGTAGCCGCCCGCGTCGCCGCGGCCGGTCGCGGTACCGGGTGCGGCCAGGCCGGGATCGGTGGTCACCGCCGAGGTGTCACCGGTCGGCGCGGTGAAGCCGCCGTGGTAGACGTTGGCCTGGTAGCTGACGCCCGCCCCGGTGGGCAGCGCGCCCTGACCGGCCACGAACACGTTGTTGGCGACGAGCGTGTTCGCCGAGGGGCCGTTGGGCAGTTCGACGTCCAGCTTCTTGCTCGGGCAGAAGAACGTGTTGTTGTACATCCGCAGCGGGCTGGTGTTGTCGCCGGACGCGTTGGCCCGGATCCGGCAGTCGTCCTGGGCGATGTTGAAGCGCAGGATCTGGGTGGCGTGGAAGTTTCCGAACGCGGTGCAGTTCTGGCAACCGAGGTAGAAGCCACCGCCGTTGTCGTGCGAGTAGTTGTACTGGTAAGTGCACGAGCCGGTGATCGCCCCGTCGCAGTCCCACGCGGTGGAGTCGAAGATGGAGGGCCGCTGCCGGGTGACCTCGTTGTACTGGAACACCGGGTCGCGCGAGTTGATCGGCCACATCCCCGCGAAGTTGCCGTTGACGTACGGGTACTTGCCGCCGCCACCGTCGTCGAAGAGGTTGTACTCGACCAGCGGTGCGTCCGAGCCGTGCACCACGATCCCGTCGCCGCCCACGCCGCGGACGGTGTTCGCCCGGATCAGGACGTCGCGGTGGAAGTCGGCGGGCTTGACCGAGATCTTGATGCCGCCGCCACCGGTGTCGTGCACCTGGTTGTCGGCGATCGTGAGGCCCTCGATCGGTCCGGCGCTCGCCCGGCCGAGCACGACGATGCCGGCCGAGGCGGAGAACCAGCCCGCGTTGGCGCCGGTCTTGTCGCTCCAGCCGGCGACGTCGGAGACCTCCAGGTCGCGCAGCACGATCCCGTACTTGCGGTCGGGGGTGGTGGTGTCGATCTGGACGCCGGTACGGAGGGCCTGGGTCGGCGCCGGGTTGGTCACGTGCAGGCCCTGGACGGTCCACCAGCTCTGGTCGACCAGGCGCACGGTGGAGGGGCCGCCCGTGCCTTGGACCACGGGACGCGGGCCTTCGCCGTAGGCGCCGATGGTGATGGGGTGGCCCGGGGTGCCCGAGCCTTTCGGGGTGAGGGTTCCGGTGCACAGGGTGCCGGCGCGCAGGAGGATGCGGTCGCCGGGTTGGTGGGTGCGGGTGTTGACGAGGTTCAGGTCGCCGAGGGGGTCGTCGGGCGAGGTCCCGGTGGCGTTCGGTCGGCCGACGCCGCAATCCACGTACGTGGCCGTGGGCGCGGTTGTGGCCGTGGGCGCGGTTGTGGCCGTGGCGCTCGCGGTTTGGGCCGAGACCAGGCCGATCGTGGTGGCCAGGAGGGTCGCCGAGAAGGCGAGGGTCAGGGGTCTGGTGCCGTGCATGTGACCTCCGGTCTGGGGGGTCGTGCAGGTGCCTCCGGCTGGGGCCGGAAGTTGTGTGGGCAAGGTCCCCGACGGCTTCGTTTCGGCCGACGTTCGGCATCGGTCGGGCTGCGTTGGCCTCAAACGCCGGCCGGGCTGAATCTCTTTCGGCGGGCCTCGCGGGTCGGTTGTCTCAGGTGGCCTCAAACGCCGGCCGGGCTGGATGTGGCCGGATCTCGCGAATCGGGGGCCGCGGACGCCGGGTTGAGGTTTCGGCGGACCTGCCGGCTCGGTTGTTTCGCGTGGCCGTGAATACTCGCCGAGCTGCGTCTTTCGACGGGCTTCGCGGGTCGATTGCTTCAGGTGGCCGCAAACACCGGCCTGGCTGGATGTGGCCGGATCTCGCGAATCGGGGGCCTCGGGGCCCCGAACGCCGGTCGGGCTGGGGTTGGCCATGTCTTGTGAATCGGTGGCCTTGGGTGGTCCCGAACGCCGGCCGGGGTGGGGGGTGGGTTCGGCCGGCGTTCGTGGGCCTGTTAGGCCGAGTGGGTGAGGGTGGCTGGTTCTACCGCGTGGGTGAAGGGGAGGCCCCTGGTGTAGCGGTCGAGTTCGTCGAGGGCCAGGGCGACCATGCGGCGGAGTTCGCCGCCCAGGGAGCCGGCGATGTGTGGGGTCAGGAGCACGTTGGGCAGGTCGTACAGCGGGGAGGCGGCGGGGAGGACGTCCGGCTCGGTGACGTCGATGACCGCGTCGAGGCGACCGGCCACCAGTTCCTCGGTGAGCGCGTCCTGGTCCACGAGCGAGCCCCGCGCGGTGTTGATCAGCGTCGCGCCGTCCCGCATCAGCGCCAGTCGGCGACGGTCCAGGAGGTGCCGGGTGGACTCCAGTTCGGGCGCGTGCACGCTGACCACGTCCGAGCGCTCGACCAGTTCGTCCAGGTCCACCCGACGCGCGCCCAGTGCCTGGGCCTGCTCGGCGCTCACGTACGGGTCGTGCAGCAGCAGTTCGAAGTCGAACGGGCGGAGCAGTTCGAGCACCCGGCGACCGATCCGCGAGGCCCCGACGATGCCGATGGTGCGCCGGTAGTTGCCGAATCCCGGGAAACGCGCGTCCCAATCGACGAGTCGCCGCTCGGCGCGGTACGCGTCCCGGATCCGCAGCACCTTCTTGTTGGCGAACAACACCGCGGCGACCGTGTACTCGGCCACCGGCAGCGCGTTCGCCGAGGCTCCCGAGGAGACGGCCAGGCCGCGCTCCCAGGCGGCGTCGGTGAGGTGGTGCTTGACCGAACCGGCCGCGTGCACCACCGCGCGCAGTCTCGGGGCCCGGGCCAGTACCGCCGCGTCCAAGGGCGCGCTGCCCCAGCAGGTGAACAGTACTTCCGCCTCGGCCAGCGCGGCGGCCACGGCCGGCGTGTCGAAGTCGGCGGCGATCAGGTCGAGATCGACGTCGGCCAGCGTGCTCAGCCGGGCCCGCGCCTCGCCGTCGAGGATGCGCGTGGCCACGGAGGGGTCCATCGCGAGCAGCAGTCGCGGCCGGTGCCGGCGCGGCGCGCCCGTACCGCCGGCGGACTCGAATCGGGTGGTGCCGTCGCTCACTTGACGCTCCCCGCGGAGAGCCCCGAGCGCCAGTGGCGCTGGAGCGAGACGAACGCGACGACCAGCGGAACCACGGCCATCAGCGATCCGGTGATCACCAGCGGATAGAACTCGGGGAAGGCGTGCGCGTTGGTGTTCCACGAGTACAGGCCCAGGCTGACCGGGTAGAGCTTTTGGTCGGAGAGCATCACCAGGGGCAGGAAGAAGTTGTTCCAGATCGCGGTGAACTGGAACAGGAAGATGGTCACGAAGCCCGGCATCATCATCGGCATCGCGACGCCGAAGAAGGTCCGGATCTCGCCGGCGCCGTCCATCCGGGCGGCTTCGAGCACCTCGCCGGGGACGTATCCGGCGCTGAACACCCGGGCCAGGTAGACCCCGAACGGGTTGACGATGACCGGGATGAACACCGCCCAGAAGGTGTTGACCAGGCCCACCTTGGACGCGAGCAGATACAGCGGCAGCGCGACGGCGGTGGTGGGTACGAGCACGCCCAACAGCACGCCGCCGAACAACTTCTCCTTGCCGGGGAAGTCGAATTTGTCGAACGCGTAGCCGGCGAGCACGCTGATGAACGAGCCGAGCCCCGCGCCGACGCCGGCGTAGAGCAGGCTGTTGAGATACCAGTGCCAGTAGATGCCGTCGCCCTCGGTGCTGACGGCCTTGACGTTCTCGGTGAAGTGGAACCCCTCGAACGCGAAGCCGTCGCCGCCGAACAGGCCGCCCATGTCCTTGGTCGCCGCGATCAGCAGCCAGGCCAGCGGCAACATCATGTAGAGCGTGACCAGCACCAGGGCGCCGTTGACGGCGACCTTGCCCATCAGCGCCTCGGTGGCGCGGCCCTTGGCGCGTGGGCGGCGGGTGGGCTTGGCCGCGGGTGTACGGGTCGGCGCGGGAGCGGGGGCCGCGGCCCCGTCCGGTTGTTGCACGGTGGTGCTCATGCGGTCCTCCGTCCGGACGACAGGCGGGTGACGCCGAACGACAGTGCCGCGGCGAAGACGGCGAGCAGCACCGATGCCGCCGCCGCGAGGCCGAAGTCGTTGGCGCGGAAGGCGGCCGAGTAGGCGTACATGTTGGGTGTCCACGAGCTGCCCACGGCGGGGTTGGCGTCGCTGAGGATGGACGGCTCGGTGAACAGTTGCAGTGAGCCGATGATGGTGAACAACATCGTCATCGCGACGGCGGCGCGGATCATCGGGATCTTCACCGAGACCGCGATGCGCACCGGTCCCGCGCCGTCCACCGTGGCCGCCTCGACCACCTCGCGCGGGATCGCCTGGAGCGCGGCGTAGAAGATGATCATGTTGTAGCCGATCCACTCCCACGTGGCGATGTTGACGATCGAGAACAGCGCGGTGTCCGAGGCCAGGAAGTCCCAGTGGATGCCGCCGGATTCGAGCAGTTCGATAACCGGGCTCAGGCCCGGGGTGTAGAGGTAGACCCAGATCAGCGCGGCGATGATGCCCGGGACCGCGTGCGGCAGGAACAGCGCGAGTTGGAAGAACCGGCGGGCCCGGGCCAGCGCCGAGTCCAGCAGCAGGGCCAGCGCGAGCGCGGTGCCGACCATCACCGGGATGTAGAGGAGGCAGTACAGCCCGATCGCGACGAAGCCGTCGCGGAACTTCTCGTCGCCGAGCGCGTCGGCGTAGTTGCCGAAGCCGCTGAACACACGTCTGGTGCCGCCGAAGCCCAGTCCCGAGGTCTTCTCGGTGAACAGGCTGAGCCAGATCGCGTAGCCGATCGGCACGACCATGGTGGCGATGAACAGCGCGTAGAACGGGGTCAGGAACAGCGCGGCGGTGGTCTTCCGGCGCCGGCGTCCGGCGCGCAGGGATGTGTTCATGGAACTGCTTCCTCGTGGCGGTCCCCCGGTACGCGGTGGCGCGGGGCGCACCGGGGGCCTGCGGATCACGGGTCGGGCCGAAGGACGGCCTCGCGGGGCGAGCGGTCTGCTCTCGGCCCGTCGCGGGCGAGCGGTCAGCTCTTGACCGAGATGCCGCGCTTCTTCAGGTCCTCGACGGTGGTCTTCTGGGCCTCCTCCAGGGCGCCCACGATGCTGCCGCCGCTGGAGAGCTTGCCGAACTGGTCCTTGAGGATGGTGTTGGTCTGCGTCATCGACGGGCCCCAGGTCCAGCCGGTGCCGATCTTCCCGGTGGCCTCGGTGAACAGCGGGTAGATCTCCTGCTTGCCGAAGTAGCCGGTGTCGAAGGACTGCGCGGCGGTGGGCACCAGCTCGGTGGCGGCGGGGTACGCGCTGGAGGTGCCGCTGGCGATCCGCGCGGTGATGCCCTCCTTGGTGGTGGTCATCCACTCGATGAAGGTGAGCGCGGCCTTGGTCTTCTTGCTGTCCTTGCTCACCGCGAAGGTCGAGCCGCCGAGCATGCCGTTGGACGCGGTCCCCCAGTCCGGCAGCGGCGCGACCGCCCACTTGCCGGCCAGGTCGGGCTGGCTGCTCTTGAGCACGCCCGCGCTCCACGAGGCGCCGACGATGCCGACCGTGCCGCCGCTCTTGAGGTCGGCGTTCCACTGCTGGCTGAACGAGGGCTGCACGCGCACCAGGTCGTCGGAGACCAGCTTGTTCCAGTACTCGCCGACCTTGCGCGAGCTCGGGTCGGTCAGCGAGACCTTCCAGGCGTCGCCCTCGGTGCCGAACCACGAGCCGCCGGCCTGCCAGGTCAGCCCGGCCATGGTGCTGGGGTCGTCCGGGTAGAAGGTGCCGATCCGCGCGTTCGGGTCGGCCTTCTTGACCTGCTCGGCGGCGGCCCGATACTCGTCCCAGGTCTTGGGCACCGGGATGTTGTGGTCGGTGAAGAAGTCCTTGCGGTAGTACAGCGCCATCGGCGCCGCGTCCAGCGGCACGGCCCAGGTCTTGCCGCCGAGTTCGGTCAGCTTGTTGACCGACGCGGGGAATTTCGACTTGAGGCCGGATACCTTCGACGAGAGGTCCTGCACGGCCCCCTGACTGACGAAGTCCGGCAGCTGCGGGTACTCGATGGTGAGCACGTCGGGGGCGTTGCCCGCCTTGACCGCGTTGGCCATCTTCGCGTAGCCGCCGGCGTTGCCGGAGGGGATCTGCTCGTACTTGACCTGGATGTCGGGGTGCGACTTGTTGAACGCGTCCACGACCTCCTGGGTGCCCTTGGTCCAGGACCAGAAGGTGAGCTCCTGCTTCTGGCCCGGGCCGCCGCCCGCGGCGGGGGCGGCCCCGGCGTCCTTCTTGTTGTCGTCGCCGCCGCCACAACCGGTGACGAGGCTCAGGGCGGTGACTATGCCGACGAGAGCCGTGCCGAGTCTGGTGGATGTGCGCTGCATGGATGCTCCTGGGTCGAACCTGCATCGAAGGCGATAGCGAGCATCATTCGGTCAGGAGCGAACAGCGTCAAGAGCAAATGAACAATCGATGAAAAACGAAACTCGCTATGATCGTTCGATCACAGAATGGCTTGTTCGCTTTCGCTCGCTCGGATCGAATCGGTCGGGTCGGTCGAATCGCTCGCGTCGCCCGGCACCGGGCCGGCCGACTTCGGGTCGCTCGGCTGCGCTGCGCTCGGCTCCGTGGTGGCGCGCAGCCGCAGCCTGGGCACCAGCGAGATGTGTCGGGGCGCGCGCCCGTCGTCGCCGTCGGCCAACCGCGCGGCGAGCAACTCGACCGCGATCCGGCCGACCTCGTGCTTGGCCGGCGCGATCGCGCTCAGCGGCGGATCGGCCAACGCGGCCACCTCGTCGTCGTAGGCGATCAGCGCCAGGTCACCGGGCACCTCCAGCCCCGCCGCACGCAGCCGGGACACCAGCAGCAGCGCGTCCTGGTCGTTGTGCACCAGCGCGGCGGTGGCGGCCCCCGAGCGGGCCGCCTCGATCACCCGGGTGACCGCCCGGTCGAAGCCGTCCGCGTCCTCGCCCGGATGCGGTGTCTCCACCCCGGCCGGATCCGGCGGGGTCAACGACAGCGCGGCCATCGCGGCGGTGTAGCCGGCGTGCACGGCCGGCGTGGTGGGACTGCCGAGCCGGGCCACCAGCAGGATGCGCTCGTGGCCGAGCGCGCCCAGTCGGCGAACCGCCTGCGCCGCGCCCAGCGCGTGGTCGGAGGCCACCCGGTCCAGGTGTTCGAGCCCGGAGCCGATCTCGGCGCGCCGCTCCACCAGCACCACGGGCACCGGCAGGCGTCCCATCCACGCGTCCTCGCCGCCCGGCCCCGGCGCGCGCGAGGGAGTCAGCAGTAGCCCGTCCACGCCGCCGCGCAACAACTGGTCCACCTGGTCCCGGTCCTCGCTGGGCAGGTAGCGCGAGATGCCCAGCACCAGCCGGCCGCCGATCGCTTCGACCGCGTCCCGGGCGCCGCGCACGACCTCCGGAAAGTAGTAGGTGGCGGACGGTACGAGCATGCCCACCGTCGGGCCGTCGTGGCCGTTCGCGGGCGGCCGGCCCGGCTCCGGCGCGGACGGGCGGGCATGCGGGAGGGTGGCGCCGCCGTGCACGCGGGCCAACAGGCCGCTCGCCACCAGAGCGGTGACGTCGCGCCGCACGGTGACCAGGGACACGCCCAGTTCCTCGGCGATCTCCACCACCTTGACGCTGCCCTGTTCGCGGGCCGTCCTGAGAATGAGTTCCTGCCGCTGTTCCGCCAACACCGTGGACGTCGTCCTTCCGTTCAGCGCACGGCCCGGACCGGGCCGTGCCCCCCTGCGTCCGGCTGCTGTCCGGCCGCCGCCTCAGCCTAGGGCATCGCCATTCGATTTTGATTGAAAAGGATCGTTCGATCAAACCGACTCTTGACCTGATCGATCGACCCCGCCTAGCGTGTCGACGGCCGCGCGCGTCCAGTCGAGGAGATCCGTGAACACACCGCACCCCTTCGTGCTCCCTCCGGAGGATCGCGCGCTGAGCCCGTACACCGGCTGGACCCGCGCGCACTGGGAGGCGGTGGCCGACGGCCTGCTCGCCGCGGTGCGCCCGTACCGCTCCCCCGGCGGCGCGCTGATCACCCTTCCGGGGCGCACGAGTTGGTCGGGCGAGCGATCGGACGGACTGGAGGGCTACGCCCGCACGTTCCTGCTCGCGGCGCTGCGCGCGGCCGGCACCGCCGCCTCCGGCCGCGCGGTCCCGGCGGGCCTCCTGGAGCCGTACGCCGACGGCCTGCGCGCGGGAACGGCCGCGCCGGGTACGGCGGATCCCGAGTCCTGGCCGGCCGTGGTCGACCGCGGTCAGGCGATGGTCGAGTCCGCGTCGGTGGCCCTGGCCCTGCACCTGACGAAGGATCAACTGTGGGACCGGCTCGACGAGTCCACCCGCGAGCGGGCGGCCGACTGGCTCGCGGGCGCACTGCGGCACGAGCCGGTGGACAACAACTGGTGGCTCTTCCCGGTCGCGGTGGGCACCTTCCTGGAGGCGGCCGACCGGCACCGCGACGAGGCCCACGCCGCGATCGAACGGGGGCTGGGCAGGATCGAGAAGTGGTACGTCGGCGACGGGTGGTACACCGACGGCGCCGGACGCTACTTCGACCACTACAACGGCTGGGCCATGCACCTGTACCCGCTGCTGTGCGCGGCGGTCGCGGGCGCGCCGGCCGATCCCGTCCGGCGCGCGCGCCTGCGCGAGTTCCTGACCGGCTACGGCCGGCTCTTCGACCGCACCGGCGCGCCGCTGCACCAGGGACGCTCACTGACCTACCGGTTCGCGGCGGCGGCTCCGCTGTGGCTGGGCGCCCTGGTGGACGCCACGCCGTACCCGCCGGGCACCACCCGGCGGCTGGCGAGCGGGGTACTGCGACACTTCCTGGACCGCGGCGCGGCCCGCGACGGCCTGCTGTCACTGGGCTGGCACGGACCGGACCCGGCTACCGTGCAGGCGTACTCGGGCTCGGCGTCGCCGTACTGGGCGGCCAAGGGCTTCGTCGGCCTGCTGCTGCCCGAGGGGCACGAGGTGTGGACCGCCCGGGAGAGCGCCGGACCGGCCGAGGACGTGGACGTCGACCCCGCGCTCGGCCTGCCCGGTCCCGGCCTGCTCGTGCACTCCGGGCACGGCGTGGGACGGCTGGTCAACCACGGCGCCGACCACCAGCCGGCCGCCGCGACCACAACGTCCGCCGGCCTCGACGCGGACGATCCGCTGTACGCCCGGCTGGCCTACTCGACGCTGACCGGCCCGACCCGGGAGGGCGATCCGGCGGACAACCACATCGGGCTCGTTTTGGCCGGCGGGACGACCGGGCGCGGCCGGATCGAGCCGCTGGGCGCCGGCCCCGGGTGGGCGGCCTCGGCGCACCTGCCCACGCTCGCCGGGCAGCCGGTGCCGGACACCCGGATCGTGTCGATCAGCGTGGCGCGCGGGCCGTACGAGGTACGCGTACACCACGTCCGGGCGCCCGAGGGCGCCGCCGTGCGCGAGAGCGGGTGGGCGCCGGCGACCTCGTCCCGCGACGAGTTGCGGTCCGCGGCCGACGGCCTCGGCGCGCGGGTGGCCACCGCGTCGGTACACAGCACGCTGACCGGCGCGCACGGCTGGGACCGGGCCCGCGTCGACTCGGCGCCGCACGGGACCGCGTTCGGCGAGGTCGCCGAACTGGCCGTGGTGGAGGGCACGGTGGCCGCCGGCCCGCTGGTCACGGTGCTGTCGCTGACCTGGGCGGACGCCGCGCCCGTCGCGGCGCCGCGAGTGCTGGCGACGGCGTCGGGCGTGCACGTGACATGGGCCGACGGAAGCACGAGCCGGATCCGCCGGGACGGGGCGGACCGCTGCTCGGTGACCCACGAGCACGTCTGAACCGAAGCGCCGCCGCCACCCTGCCCGCTCGGACCGGGCGGACCGGGCGGACCGGGCGGACC
Source organism: Embleya sp. NPDC050154 (assembly GCF_044460165.1). NCBI lineage: Bacteria > Bacillati > Actinomycetota > Actinomycetes > Kitasatosporales > Streptomycetaceae > Embleya > Embleya sp. NPDC050154. The sequence continues at coordinate 789,400 of NZ_JBITJP010000001.1, read as the reverse complement.
GGGCGGACCGGGCGGACCGGGCGGACCGGGCGGACCGGGCGGACGGTGCCCGGTGACCCACGAACACGCCCGAACCGAAGCGCCGCCGCGCCCACCGCGAGCGCCGCGACCGCTCGGTCCGGGTCGCCCGGCGGCGCCCGGGCGACCGGCTCAGCCCGCCAGGCGGCGCACCATCAAGGTGTTGTCCGTGCGGGTGGTGGGCCGACCCTCGGGGTCGTTCTGGATGCGCTCGTGCTCCTCGCTGCGGAGCACCTCCCACTGCCCCTCCGGGAGTTCGAGCGCGGCCAGCACCTCGTCGGGGGCGGGGAACCGCACGTCCGGGTGCGGGTTCGTCTCCCAGGCCGGGAACCCGCAGTGGCCGACCACCAGCAGCACGCCGCCGGGCGCGACGTTCGCGGCTGCGGTGCGCAGGATCGCGTCGCGGTCCAACTCGCCGTGCGAGTGCAGGAAGTGCGCCGAGATCAGGTCGAAGGTGCCGGCCGGGAAGGTCGCGCCCAGGTCGTGCCACTGCCAGTCGATCAGGTCGGTGACCCCCTCCTCCTTCGCGTGCTCGGCGGCCCGCTCCAGCGCGATCCGGGAGACGTCGGTGGCGGTCACCCGCCAACCGCGCTTGGCCAGCCAGATCGCGTCGGCCCCCTCACCGCAGCCCAGGTCCAGCGCGTGGCCGGGCGGCAGGTCGGAGGTCTCCCGGACCAGGGCGGCGTTCGGGTTGCCGCTCCAGATCCGGTGGCTTTCCGCGTAGCGCGCGTCCCAGAGTTCCGCCGCCGAGGGCTGGTCGGCGTGCTCCGCAAGCTGGTCGTCGGTCATCGTGGGAGTCCTCTGTGACGGTGGCGAATGCGCCCGGCCGTGTCCGGCCAAGGCAGGGCGGCACGTGGTCCGCCGCCCTGTCCAAAATGGTCCGCCCGACGCCCGGCGATTGACAAACCTTGTTGCCGAGTCGGCAAATGGTGCCATGAAAGATGGCGAGCTCACCTCGGTCCTCACCGCCGTCGGCCCGCGCCTGCGAGCCCTGCGCCTGGAACGAGGCACCACGTTGGCCGACCTGAGCGAGAGCACCGGGATCTCGCCCAGCACGCTGTCCAGGCTGGAGTCCGGGCTGCGCAAACCCACCCTGGAACTGCTGCTCCCGCTGGCGAAGGCGTACGGCGTGCAGTTGGACGAGTTGGTCGACGCGCCGGAGACCGGGGATCCGCGGGTACACGCGCGCCCGATCCAGCGCCACGGGATGACCATCATCCCGCTGACCCGGTACAGCGGCGGGCTGCACGCGTTCAAGCAGATCCTGCCGCCCGGACTCGGCGGGAGCGCACCCGAGTTGCAGACGCACGAGGGCTACGAGTGGATGTACATCCTGTCCGGCCGGCTGCGGCTGTACCTGGGCGAGCACGAACTCGTGCTGGTGGCGGGCGAGGCCGCCGAGTTCGACACCCGCACCCCGCACGCCTTCACCTGCGTCGGGCCGGAGCCGGTGGAGTTCCTCAGCCTGTACGGCACCCAGGGCGAGCGCATGCACGTACGGGCCCGGCCCGGCGGCGGCGGGTAAGCCGCCCACGCGTGCCGGAGGGTCGTCGCGGTGCGGCGACCCTCCGGCACGTTCGTACCGGCATGGGACGTGCCGGGTGGGATCAGAAGGTGACGTCGGTGCACTGGTAGAAGGCGTTGCCGGTGTCCGCGATGTCCCAGACCGCGAAGATCACCGCCTTGCCGCTGCGGCCGGCCGGGAGCGTGCCGGTGTGCGAGACGGTCGCGCCGGGCTGGACCCCGCCGTACGGGACGCTCAGGAACGGGGTGCTCTCCAACTGCGCCCGGGTGATCGGCTGGCTGGGATTCCAACTCGCCTTGGTGACAAAGTAGCGGAACGTCGTGGTGGCGTGCCGCGCGGTCAGCTTCCAGGTGAACGTCTTGCTCGATCCGGAACTCACCGGAGTGCTCGGCCACGCGCCGCCACGCGGGTCGTCGAGTTGGGCGAAGCGGCTGTTGCCGCCCGCGCAGAGTCGGCCGTCGGCCGGTCCGCGCGCCGGGAAGCCCTTGGGGCCCTCCACGCTCTGCGGTTCCCACTGGATCTCACCGCAGTTGGTGACGGTGCCCTGGGCGCAGTAGGCGGAACGGCTCGGCGGGCTGGTGACCCAACCGTGCGCGCCCGCGGTGCCGGCCATCATCAGGGGGAACGAGACGGCGGGGATGGTCAGCGCCGTCAGGATGGTCCTTTTACGCATGGAACTCTCCTTGGGGACGAGTGAATGCGAAGGACGTTCGAACGGTCCGGGTCCGCGTCGTACGCCTTTTTCACCGGATGCCCACATCCGTAGTGCGTTCCTCAAGTTAAGAGGTCCAGACCACTCGGTCAATGGTCTGGACCACAGCAACGAAGATGAAGTCCCTTTCCGGACACGGAGATTGATGATCTTGCCAATTTTTGCCGGTCGCTCCGAGCGGGGATCGAACGCTCAGACGCGATCGGCTTCGGCGTGCGACTCCGGTGCCAGTACTTCCAGTTCCGCCATCGCGCCGACCGTGATCTCGCGGGTCAGTCGCTCCGCGCCGGCCGCGTCGCCCTCGCGGACCGCCTCGGCGACCCGGACGTGCAGCGTGACCGCGGCCGGGTCCGGGTCCGGGAACATCACGTGGTGGTGGGTGCGGCCGGTCAGCACCTCGGCGACCACGTCGCCTAGCCGGGCGAACATCTCGTTGCCGGACGCGGCCAGGATCACCCGGTGGAAGGCGATGTCGTGCACGAGGTACGCCTCCAACTGCCGGCCGCGCGAGGTGGAGACCATGCCGAGCGCGTGCTCGGTCAGCGCGGCGCACTGGGCCGGCGTCGCGGACGCCGCGGCCAGCGCCGCCGCCGCGGGCTCGATCGCCGAGCGCAGTCCGGTCAGCGACCGGAGTTGACGCGGGCGGTCGGCGCCCGCCAGCCGCCAGCGGATCACGTACGGGTCGAAGACGTTCCACTGCTCGGCCGACCGGACGGTGACCCCGACCCGGCGCCGCGACTCGACCAACTGCATCGACTCCAGCACCCGAATCGCCTCGCGGACCACGGTGCGCGAGACCTCGAAACGGTGTTCCAGCTCGTCGGTGCGCAAAACCGTGCCGGCGGGGTAGGCGCCGGCCGTGATGGCCGGCCCGAGGGACTCCAGCACCTTCATATGCAAGCCCCGGCCCTCGTTCTCCATGGCGGCAGCCTACTGGGCGGGGTGCCGTGAGCCGATCAGATTACGTATGACTTAATTGTTCAGAAGTCTTGATTAAGTACTACCTATAAGTTTGGGTATGGGACGGCGCCCGAGCGCGAGCCGGGCAAGGACAGCGAGGTATCGATGAACGCCCCCCACGTCGTGGTGGTCATGGGTGTGTCCGGGACCGGGAAGTCCACAGTCGGTCGGCTACTGGCCGCCGAACTGCGGGTGCCCTACGCGGACGCGGACGACTTCCACCCACCCGCCAACATCGCCAAGATGTCGGCCGGGATCCCGTTGGACGACGTGGACCGCGCGCCGTGGCTGGACGCCGTCGGCGGCTGGCTCGCCGCACACGCGCAGTCCGGCGGCGTGGTCGGCTGCTCCGCGCTCAAGCGCGGCTACCGCGACCGGCTGCGGCTGGCGGCGCCCGAGCTGATCACCGTGCACCTGGTCGGCGACCGCGCCCTGATCGCCGAGCGCCTGCGCCGGCGCACCGGCCACTTCATGCCGGAGACCCTGCTGGCCTCGCAGTTCGCCGATCTGCAACCGCTGGAGTCGGACGAGGCGGGCCTCGTGCTCGACATATCGCCCGGACCCGACGCCGTCACCGAGCAGGCCGTCATCGCGCTGCGCCGCCTGGAACCGAATCAGGAAACTTCGTGACCGCCATAGCCCTGCCGATGGTGGCGGCGGGGGCGCCGGCCGCGCCGATCACCTCGGCCGGACACGCCCAACTCGGCCTCGCGGTGCTCGTCGGCATCGGCGTGATCGTGCTGCTCATCGGCCGCTTCAAGCTGCATGCCTTCCTGGCGTTGACAATCGGCTCGCTGGTGCTCGGCGCGGTCGCCGCGGCCCCGATGGACAAGGCGATCGCCAGTTTCACCTCGGGCCTGGGCTCCACCGTCGCGGGCGTCGGCGTACTGATCGCGCTCGGCGCGATCCTGGGCAAGCTGCTGGCCGACTCCGGCGGCGCCGACCAGATCGTGGACACCATCCTGGCCAAGGCGAGCGATCGCACCATGCCCTGGGCAATGGCGCTGATCGCGGGCATCATCGGCCTGCCACTGTTCTTCGAGGTCGGCGTGGTGTTGCTCATCCCGGTCGTGCTCCTGGTGGCCAAGCGCGGCAACCACTCGCTGATGCGGGTGGGCATCCCGGCCCTGGCCGGCCTGTCGGTGATGCACGGTCTGGTCCCGCCGCACCCCGGCCCGCTCGCGGCCATCGACGCGATCGACGCCGACCTGGGCGTGGTGCTCGCGCTCGGCGTGCTGGTCGCGATCCCGACGCTGGCCATCGCGGGCCCGCTGTTCGGCCGGTACGCCTCGCGCTGGGTGGACATCGCGCCACCGGAGGGCCTGGCCCCCGAGCGTTCCTCGGCGGATCCGCAGCAGCGGCCCGGCTTCGCCGTCACCGTGGGCACCGTGCTGCTCCCGGTGGTGCTGATGCTCGGCAAGGCGCTGGTGGACATCGTCGTCGACGACCCCGCGGACCGGGTCCAGCGGGTCGCGGACGTGGTCGGCTCACCGCTGATCGCGCTGCTTTCGGCGGTGATCGTGGCGATGTTCACCCTCGGCCGGGCCGCCGGATTCACCCGGGAGCGGCTGTCCGGCACGGTGGAGAAGGGACTGCTGCCGATCGCGGGCATCCTGCTGATCGTCGGCGCGGGCGGCGGCTTCAAGCAGACCCTGATCGATGTGGGCGTCGGCCGGATGGTCCTGGAGATATCCGAGGACTGGGCCATCTCGCCGCTGCTGCTCGCATGGCTGATCGCGGTGGCGATCCGACTGGCCACCGGTTCCGCGACGGTGGCGACCATCTCGGCGGCGGGCCTGGTGGCACCCCTCGCGGCGGACATGAGCAGCACACACACCGCACTGCTGGTGCTGGCCGTGGGCGCGGGCTCGCTGTTCTTCAGCCACCTCAACGACGCGGGATTCTGGCTGGTCAAGGAGTACTTCGGGATGAGCGTGGGCCAGACGGTGAAAACCTGGTCGCTGATGGAGACGATCATCTCGGTGGTCGCGGGCGGGTTCGTGCTGCTGTTGTCGCTGGTGTTGTAGCGCACACACCCGTGCCCGGAGAGCGGTAGACGGCGCGGGGCGTCGGGCGCGGCGGGCGGGGCGCAGCCGGCGCGGGGCGCGACGTCGTGGTGTCGCGCAAGGCGCCACGCGCGACGCGGTGGTCGGTCCCCGCACCCCGCGAGTCGCCGGGCCCGGCCCCGCCGACGCCCGGCACGATCCGGCGCGGCGTGGAGAAGGGTGTCGGGTCCGCCACGATCGGCCGGGCAGGCCCTAAGCTGCCGGCATGTCGGGTCCCCAGGATGCTGCTCGTGACGAGGACCGGGTACGCGCCGCCGCGTTCCGCCTCGTATCGGCCCGAGGCGGCTCGCCGGTCACCCCCGAGGAGGTCGCCGCCACCCTCGATCCTCCGCCCGTCGAACTCGGCCTGACCGACCCCGACGACGTACTGCTCGCCGCCGTGCACTGGTCGCATCGCCGGATCGCCCGGCGCTTCTTCGACCTCACCGCCGGTCGCTTCGGCCTGGCCGCTCTGCGGGCCGGCCTGATCGACCTGCTCCCCCTGGACGAGGACCGCCTTCAGGAGACCGTCCTCGAGGTGGCCATGTGGCACCGCGGCCTGGTCTCCCCCAAGATCGCCGCGAACAACCGCCGTGAGCGCGAGGACCTGAGCGTGATCGTCCGCGGTGTCCTGCGCGACGCCCGCGACGACGGCGAACTGATCGACGGCGTGGACGTGGACCGGGTCACGGCCGAATTGCTGGCCCTGATCGACGGCCTGAGCGTGCACGCGCTGCTCTACCCCGAGCGCATGTCCGGCACCGCCGCCGCCCGCGCGCTCGACGCCGAACTCGACCGGATCGCCCGTCCCGGCCCGAACCCCGAGGCCCGCTGAATCCACCCCGCAGACCACCCGGCTCGCCCGTTCCACCGCCGCACGCGCGGAAAATGACATGAGTCCGCACCCCCGGGTCGTCTAGCTTCCCCGCATGACCACTCCGGAGAAGCTGCTCATCGAGCGGCTGGCCCCGGCGTTCGCACGGGTCGCGGGCACACCCGCCGATCCGACGATCCGCCCGAGCCGGCACGCGGACTTCCAGTGCGACGGGGCCCTGGCCCTGGGCCGACGCCTGGGCCGCGACGCGCGCGAGATCGCGGCCGAGGTGCTCCGGTACGCCGCGCTGGACGACCTGTGTTCCGCGGCGGAGATCAGCGGGCCCGGCTTCGTGAACCTCACCCTCGCGCCGACCGCGCTCGGCCGGTCGCTCGCCGGGATCGCCGCCGACGAACGACTCGGCGTGCCGCGTACCGACCGGCCCGAGACGATCGTCGTCGACTACTCGGGGCCGAACACCGCCAAGGAGATGCACGTCGGCCACCTGCGCTCGACGATCATCGGCGACGCCGCCGTGCGGGTACTGGAGTGGCAGGGCCACACCGTGCTGCGCCGCAACCATCTCGGCGACTGGGGCACCCCGTTCGGGATGCTGATCGAGCACCTCCTGGACATCGGCGAGACCGAGGCGGCGCACGAGTTGTCGGTCGGCGACCTGACCGGCTTCTACCAGGCCGCACGGCGTGCCTTCGACGCAGACGAGGAGTTCCGGGTCCGGTCCCGGGAGCGGGTGGTCGCGTTGCAGGCGGGCGATCCGACCACGTTGCGGTTGTGGCGGGTGCTGGTGACCGAGTCCAAGAAGTACTTCATGGCGGTCTACGCCCGACTCGGTGTCCGGCTGACCGCGGACGACTTCGTGGGGGAGAGCCGCTACAACGATCGACTGGCGCCGCTGGTAGCGGAGTTGGCGGAGCTGGGACTGCTCCGGGAGAGCGCCGGCGCGCAGTGTGTCTTCCCCGCGGGCTTCGTCAATCGCGACGGCGAACCGCTGCCGCTGATCGTGCGCAAGAGCGACGGCGGATTCGGTTATGCCGCCACCGATCTGGCCACCCTGCGGCACCGGTTGCAAGACCTCGCGGCCGACCGACTGTTGTACGTGGTCGGCACACCGCAGAGCGGGCACCTGGAGATGGTCTTCACGACCGGGCGCGACGCGGGATGGCACGATGCGACCGCGCGCGACGCGGACCGGCCGAGTGCGCCCGCGCGGATCGAACACGTCGAATTCGGCTACGTGTTGGGCTCCGACGGTAAGATCCTGCGGACCCGGGCCGGGGCCTCGATCAAGCTGGTCGACCTGCTCGACGAGGCGGTGTCCCGGGCCGCCGCCACGATCGCCGAGAAGAACCCGGACCTGGACGCGGACGCGCGGGCGGCGGTGGCCCGGGCGGTCGGCATCGGCGCGGTGAAGTACGCCGACCTGTCCGGGGACCGGCGCAAGGACTACCGCTTCGACTACGACCGCATGCTGTCCTTCGACGGCAACACCGCGCCCTACCTCCAGTACGCACACGCCCGGGCCCGCTCGATCCTGCGTCGGGCCGGTGCCGAGGCGCCGCGGGCGACCGGGCCGCTGGTGATCGGGGAGCCGGCCGAACGGGCCCTGGCCCTGCGCCTCCTGGCCTTCCCCGACGTGATCGCGGAGGTCGGCGAATCGCTGGACTTCCATCGCCTCGCCCTCCACCTGTTCGAACTGGCGACCACGGTCACCGGTTTCTACGAGAACTGCCCGGTGTTGCGCTCGACGGGCGAGATCCGGCACTCGCGACTGATCCTGTGCGACCTGACCGCCCGCACCCTGGCGCGCGGCCTGGACCTGCTGGGCATCGAGGCGCCGGAGCGGATGTAGCCGAGCGGTCGACGCCGACCGGTGCGCAGCGATCTGTTTGCAGCGACCTGTTTGCAGCCGACCGCACCCGCGCCCGCGTGCTCGGCGGGCGCGCGTGCGGTCGTGGCAGAACCTTCCCGGGCGGGGTCGACGTGAGGGAGCGTCGACCCCGCCCGGCCGGAAGGCCCCGGCCCCGATCGGGCCGCCGGGCAGGGGGATCAGCCGCGGCGGCGCCGGACCTTGACCAGCACGCCGCCCACGCCGGCGACGCCGAGCAGACCGGCCGCGGCGATCGCGGTCGGGCCGACGCCGAACGGGTCGCCGTCGGTGCGCGCCGTACCGGTGTCGGTCGGCCCGAAGCCGCCCGCGAGACCCTTGGCGTCGTAGCCGGAGCCGGGCAGCTTGTCCGCGTAGGCCCGGTGCACCCGGTCCCGGTACGCCGAGACCGTGGTCCCGCCGGCGCCGATCGCACGCTTCGCGTCGGCGTTCAGCGGCAACACCCGGTCGCCGCCCTGCACGTACCAGGCGTTGATCTGCGGCTCGCGGAAGACGACCCCGCCCGCGAGCAGACGCGCGCCGGCCGCGATGTGGCGCGCCTCGTCGTCGCCGTCCGCGATGTTGACCACCTGTCGGCCCTGCGGGCCGTCCACCGTCCACACCGACGCCTTGCGGCCGTCGGCGGCCACCACGGTGGCGGCGAGGAACTCCTGCCGGGCGATCGGCACCGGCCGCGCGCCCGGACGGGCCGCGACGAACTCCGGGGCCAGCGTGTACACGGCGACCACGTCGCCGTCGATCCGGGGAGCCGCGTCCGCCGCCGCGAGCGCGCCGTCCCGGGCGAAGAACCTGGACAACGTGTCGAGCGTGCCGGGCGCGGCGATCACGTCGCGCGCGGCGCCCACGCTGATCGCGTCCGGCGCGGGCGGTGCGGGCACGGACGCGGCGTGCGCGGCCTGGGGGGTGAGCGTCAGGGTCAGCGCCGCCGCGAGGGTACCCGCCGCGAACAGGCGCTTGATGCCGCCTGTGGTCATGGCGTCACGCTCCGATCCGGTAGAGCGAGTGGGTCCAGGAGAACTCGTTGTTGTTCACGTACCAGTTGTGCGCGGCCCAGTTGTAGCGGTGGTTGTCCGGCCACGGATCGCCCCAGTAGACCCAGTTCTGCGCGGTGTCGAAGCCGTGGATGACGTGCATGTGCCCGCCGCCCGAGGACCACTGGATCCGGGTCTCGATCGGCCGGTTCGCGTTGATCTCGGTCTGTACGGTGCTGTACTGGAGCCAACCGTTCACGTAGGAGCCGGAGTTGATCCCGGCCCAGCGCAGTGCCGTCTGCACGTTGCCGAGCGTCGCCTGCGAGTTGGGGCACTCGGTGCTCTGCGAACGGCCGAACGCCGCGTTGCAGAACTGGTTTTGGCTGTAGTTGCGGCCGTACCAGGTCGCGATCGTGTTGCCGGCACCCGCCCAGCACCAGTTGCTCTTCTGCTGGGCCTGCATGGTGATGTTCAGCTTCTTCGTGGCGAGCGCGAGCGGTTGGGCCTGTTCCGGGGTGGGGCTCTGCGCTTGGACGGCCGGCGCAAAGGAGCCGGCGGCGGAGGCGGACGCCGCCGAGGGCACCGCGAACAGCGCGGACAGCAGCGCGAACACGGTGAGGGTCAGCGCGCCGGCGCGGCGGCCGGACACGGGGCTCGTTCGTGGGGACGTTCGAGTCATGGCGTTCCTTCCGTAACGGAGGGACGGGGTGGGGCGTGGCGCGCGTCCGGACGCTGCAAGGTGGAGCATCGGGTGTTGTCGTGGTGTGTTTCAAGACGCTTCAATGCGGGGTGAAGCGGTGGTGTGAACGCCTGGACCGGCCTGTGAACGGCTCGTGACCGGTCGACTGGAACACCTCGGTCGGGAGCGGCGGTCCCGGCCGGTCCGCCGTGAACGTTCACAAGGGAGGCGAGCGATGCCGCGGACCGACACTCGGGGTGACCCGGCCGAGGCGGAGTTGGCGCGGGTCCTGCGCGTCGGTCCCTTCCATCTGGCGTTGCGCGCGGCGCTGGCGGCCCGCGGCCTGGCCCTGCACCGGGTGCAGCACCGGTTGGCCCAGCGCGGCGTGCAGGTGGGGGTGACCAGTCTCAGCTACTGGCAGCAGGGGGCCCGGCGGCCGCAGCGCGCCGAGTCGCTGCGCGCGGTGCGGGCGCTCGAAGAGGTCCTGGAGTTGCCGCCGCACGCGCTGACCAGGCTGCTGGAGCCGGCGGTCGCCGAGCGTACGGCGTCGCGGTCCTATCGCGCGGTGGTGGAGGCGTCCGGCTCGCTCGGCCCCTTGTTGACCGACCTGGAATCACCCGCCGACGGCGGCCTGCACACCGTGTGCCAGCTCGAACAGGTCCGGGTCGGGCCCCGGCGTGAACTCCTGGATCGCGCCTCGCAGCACGTGGTGCGCGCGCATCGCGACGGGGTGGACCGCTATCTCGCCATCCACATCGGCGACCGGGGCTGCGCGCCCGAGCGAGTGCGTGTCCGGGCGACCGAGAACTGCCGTGTGGGGCGCGTGCGTTGGAGCCGGGACGCGGCCGTGCTCGTGGCGGAGCTGTTGTTCGACGCGCGGCTGCGCTCCGGGGACACCTACGTCTTCGGCTACGGCTTCGAGGACGGCACCGGCGGACCCAGCGACGAGTACGTGCGCGGCTTCACCTTCCCGTGCGGCCAGTACGTGCTCCAGGTCCGCTTCGATCCCACCGCCCTACCGGTGCACTGCCGTCGCTTCGCCCGGACCACGGCAGGCGCCCCACGTACCGGACGGCGCGACCTGACCCTCAACGGCCGACACTGTGTGGTCCACCTCGCCGAACAGGACGTCGCCCCGGGCATCCTGGGCATCGGCTGGGACTGGACCTGATCGCCGTCGGCGTCCGAGCGCCCGGCACTCGCCCGCGCGGACCCGCTCACCCGAAGGGCGCACCACCGGGGGCGATCCCGCACCGGATGACGTTGGATGGGCGGGAAATCGCCGGCGACCACCGGGGCAGCCCCACCCGTCCACCACCGGACGGACACTCGACGGCCGGGACGCGACGACCGCGGCGCGCGATCCGCGCACCCGAAGGAAGGAACGACACGCGTGAGCGAGACGACGGAGCGGCCGGTCCTGCGGGCCGCGGGCTCACATCTGTATCCCGGCGCGCTGGTGCGCCTGCACACGCCCGGGACGACGGACCCGCACCGAGCCGGCAGGGCACCGGGCGACCTGCTGTTCGCCGACGGTTCGCGAACGACCGCGCAGGTGCTGATCGACCCGGACGAGCGGGCGACCCTGTGGGTGGCCGAGTACACCACCGCCCGCGGCACCACCATCTCCGAACGGGTCTGGTCGACACACCCATCCCCCGACGGCTCGGGCGACGTAATCCTCCGCATCGGCACCCGACTGCCGTAGAGCGCCCCGCCCCCGCTCGCCACGCGCAACCCACGCGCGGTCGAGCAGACGTATGCCCGGTGCGCCCGATGCTCAGGCAGGCACGGCGAATCGCGCGGACACATCGCGACCGCCTCGGGTGATCACGGCCGCGACCAGCAGGACGCCCAGTGGCGGCAGCAGGAGCGGCGCCACCAGGCCGGAGCCGGCCAGTGCCGAGACGGCGATCGCCGCGCCGTGGGCCACGATCGCGGCCCCGATGCCCCGGCGGGCGCTGCCGTGCACCCGCAGCCGCCGAACCAGCGAACGACACACCCAAGCCGCCTGCACGCAGGCGCCCGCGGCCACCGTCCACATCAGGGCCCGCGACACGAAGACCTCGCGCGAGTCGGGCCCGTCGCCCTCCGGCCCGAAGCCGAACACCATGACGTCACCCATGAACCACACGAACCCGAGGGCCCAGAGCGCTTCCAGCACGACGACCACCATCGCCGACCCCGCCGCCAACCTTCGTAGCGTCTTCATGAGGGCATTGTGGTCCGTCGGCCGTCCCGGTGGGTGTGCCCGCCGGGATCGGTCCGTCGTCGGGTCCGTCGGGTCCGTCGGGGCCGTTGGTTCGGTGGGTTGGGGGGTGGGCCTTAGCATGTGGCCGGAATGCCGACTCGAGTGCGGCGATTCGATGACACAAGGAGCGGTTCGTGCGAGAGATCGCCGTGTTCAGCGGTAGCGCACACCCCGAACTGGCCGCCCAGGTCTGCGCGCACCTGGGTGTGCCGCTCAGTCCGACCCGGGTGAACAGATTCGCGAACGACTGTCTGGAGGTACAACTTCAGGCCAACTGTCGCGAGCACGACGTCTTCCTGATCCAGCCGCTGGTCGCTCCCGTGCAGGAGAACCTGGTCGAGTTGTTGCTGATGTGCGACGCCGCGCGCGGTGCGTCGGCGGGCCGGATCACCGTGGTGATGCCGCACTACGCCTACGCGCGCTCGGACAAGAAGGACGCGCCGCGCATCTCGATCGGCGGTCGGTTGGTCGCCGACCTCATGGTCGCCTCCGGTGCGAGCCGGGTGCTGGCGATGACGTTGCACTCGCCGCAGGTGCACGGGTTCTTCTCGGTTCCGGTCGACCATCTGCACGCGCTGCGTGAACTGGCCGAGCACTTCCGGCGCCACGACCTGTCCAACACCACCGTGGTCTCGCCGGACCTGGGCAACGCCAAGGAGGCCGCCGCGTTCGCCCGGATGCTCGGCGCCCAGGTCGCGGCGGGTGCCAAGCAGCGCTTCGCCGACGACCGGGTGGCGATCAGCGCGGTGATCGGCGAGGTCGCCGGCCGGGACGTGATCGTCCTGGACGACGAGATCGCCAAGGGCAGTACCGTGCTCGAACTGCTGGACCGTCTCCGCGAGTTGGGCGCCCGCTCGATTCGCGTCGCGTGCACCCACGGGCTGTTCGCCGCCGGCGCCCTCAAGCGCCTGTCGGATCAGCCCGACGTGCTGGAGATCGTCTGCACCAACACGGTCCCGATCCCCACCGAGGAACACACCGACAAGCTGCACGTGTTGTCGATCGCCCCCGCCCTCGCCGAGGCGGTCCGCCGCATCCACAACGGAGAAAGCGTCAGCGCCCTGTTCGACACCCCGTGACACGCGGTTCGGGCGGCGTGGGGTCGGGGTCGGTCGGGTCGGATCAGGTCAGGTTCAAGTCGGTGGTGATCTTGTCCGTGAGGACGAGGGCCTGCTCGGCGCGCACGTCGGTCATGAAGACGAACGGCGGGATGATCGGTGGGAGCGGCAGCCCGTCGGCGGCGAAATCGAGGCAGATCAGGCCCTCGATACAGCCGTGCAGGCGGGTGAGGTAGATCCGTACGTTGCCGTCCAGATCCAGCCGGGTCGTGTCGATCCGCATCCTCGGGCCGGCGCCGTCGCGGGTGGCGAGGCGGTAGTCGCGCAGGTGCGCGGCCCGCATGGTCAGCACGAGCACCCGCAACGGCCCGCGCGCGGTCTCCAGGGTGGTCACGCCGGCGAGGGCGAAGCCGATCGGGGCGAAGAAGCTCGCCGTGATGGTCGGAGGTGTGGCGCCGACGACGATCCTGGTCGTCGTCGGCGCCGGCGCGGCGGCCGCCCTGGTGCCGCCGCACGCCTCGGCCGTGTCCCGCGCGGTACACGGCTTCGAGGCGGTCTCGGCCGCCTGGGCCCGGTTCCCGTCCGGGCCGAGTACGGACGCGACGATCAGCAACGGCAGCGCGACCGCCAGGGCCGAGGCTGCGCCGCCGGCGCGGCGCCGGTTGAACCGCCGCCGAGCCTTCGCGGGGGCGGGACGATCCGCCCCCTGATCCGCCCTCCGGTCGGGCTCCTCGTCCGGCTCCTCGTCCGACCGCGCGGCGGGGTCCGGCACCAAGCCGGGCCCGGGCCCCGGCCCGCCGAGCAGCGTGATCGAGGTGACGGACCCGACCGGCGCGGGCGGTGTGCTCGGCCGCGAACGAGGCTTCTCCCGAACGGACTCGGTCGCCCCGACCGCACGCACCGGCCGCCACGCGAAGCCCATCGCGCTGCCGAGCACGCCGAGCAGCATGCCCAGCAGGAAGCCGCCGAGATTGGCCACGACGAACGACGCGATCGAGGCGACCAGCGCGACGATGCCCACGAAGTGCCGGTGCTGCGCCGCGAACCACATGAACAGGCCCGCGACCATCAGGATCACGCCGATGGCCAGACTCGCGATCCCGGCGATGCCCAGGCTGACCATCACCGGCAGCGGGGACAGCGGCACGGCCAGGATCTCCAGGCCGCCCGCGATCAGGTACACGCCGCTCCAGAACGGCCTGGTCCGCCGCCAGCGGCGAATCACCCGGCGCTCGGCCCGAAACGGCAGATGCCGGTCCAACCACGATCTCGGCTCCATGTCGGTTCCGTTCTCCGGAGGTGACGTGGGATCGGAGGAACAGTTCGCAAGAGCGGTGACGTGGGATCAGAAGCAGCCCCGGCCGTCGAGGCTCACCCCGACCCGCAGTCCCTTGAGGTTGAACGTGCCGCCGGTGGCGGACCACGCGTGCGAGCGCACGCCGGCCACCGTGACGTCGCCGGCCTGGAGTCCGAACGTGCCGCGTTCACCCTGCGCACCCGGCACCTTGTCCAGGGTGGAGGCGTCCCGGCCGATCTCCACGGTCCCGAACCGGGCGTCGCCGACCAGGTCTTCGGCACCGATGATGAGGTTCTTCGCGGTCACCTCACCCGCGTCGCCGCCGGCCGTGAGCTTGAAGGTGATGTCCCCCAGCGGGGTCTTGACCTTGGCCGACTGGCAGATGTCACTGAGCGTGGCATCGCCGATGGCGAGCATCGAGACCGGGTGGCCCTTGCCGTCGAGCGAGGTGTTGGTGCTCACGTACGACGACAGTCCGGCGCTGGTCAGCTTGCCCGAGCTGACCTGGAAGCTTGCCCCGGAGACGGCGAACGAGGCGGCCAACGCACCCTGGGCCATGGCCAGGGTGAGGAAGCCGACCGCGCCGAGGCCGACGATGCCGAGCGCCCCCGCGCGCCGCCAACCGGTGCCACCCTCGTCGGCCTCCGCCGACGGGACCGTGTCGAGGTGGGATTGTGCGGCCGAGCCGTTTCGTGCGGACACTGTGTTCCCCTCTCGTGGGACCTGGCCGTTCACGGGTCGCCGAGGCGACGCGCACGCACGCACGCACGCACGGCACGGTGGACGCCGAAGGGCGGCGCGGCGGAGCGATGGAGTGGGCCGTACTCGAGTGCGGTGGGACGGCGGAGCGGAGTTGCCTTCGACGCTGTGCGTATACCGTGCCGGGCCCGAGAGTAGGCTTCGATTTGAATAAAAGTCAACGAACTCCGCATAACTTGCCGCCATTTCGTACCCCCTCGCGGATCGGGGCGGTGCTCTCCGCGCTCTCGAGGGGTGGGAGGCCGGTGCAGGGCGAGGGTGACGAGCAGAGCGCCGATCATGCCCGCCGCGGTCGGCAGCACCACCACGAACTCCCCGTCGGCGGTGGCGGTGCGCAACGCCTCCCCGGCCTTGCCGCCGGTGCCGATCGGCGGTGCCGGGCGCGCTGAACCGCACGCTCGGCCGCCGTCCCCGCCTCGGCCCTCCGTTCGGCGCAATCGCCGTGTTCTTCGCCGGGCTTCGGGGTACTGGGTTCGCCCCTCGATCCGACGGCGGGAGAAACGCGATGGAGATCGGCACGAAGGTCAGGACGACCCGGCTGCTCGACGGCGGCCTGCGGCAGGTGGTGCCCGCGGACGCCGAGGGCTACGTGGTGGCCAAGCTGTTCGGCGGTGAGGTCGAGGTCGCCTTCACCCTGCGGGGCCTGCTCGGCGGCACCCGTACCGTCAACGTCCCGGTCGCCCCGACACACCTGGCGGTCCAGCCCTAGCGGCGGGGCTCGCGTCAGCAGCGCGGAAGGAGGTCCTCGCGCGGCACCGACCGCGTCGGGCCGTTCCAGGGACTGCGTATGCGGCGTGCCGGTCAGCTCGCGGTACACCGAACCGGAAATGCGCGCGGCCACGCCCGCCGTGAACTCCGGCCTCGACCGCGATCCGCGGCAGAGCCGGCAGGTCGCGCGGGTCGGTCGGCGTCCAGTTCTCGCCGAGTACCAGGATCAGGCGTGGGGCGGGCATGGGCATTCCTTCCTCGGGGGCGACGCCGACCTACGCGGCATACACGATCCGGCCGTCGAAGATGGTCAGCGCGACCGGGAGATCGGCGATCTCGCGCGGGCCGGTGATGGTCAGGTCGCCGTCGAGGACACAGATGTCGGCGACCTTGCCCGGCTCGAGGGAGCCCTTCCAGTCCTCGGCGAAGTCCTGACGCGCGGCGTTGATCGTGTACGCGCGCACCGCCGTGGCCAGGTCCACACACTGCTCGGGACCGCTGGCCCGACCGGTCGCCTTCGATTCGCGCAGCATCATCGCGGACACGCCGCGGCGCCAGTCGGGGTGGGTGATCGGCGCGTCCGAGCTCGCGGTGACCGCGATGCCCGCGTCCACGGCGCTGCGTACCGGCCACTGGTAGGCGGACCGCTCGGGGCCGACCACGTCGTCCATCAGGTCGGCGATCGTCCATTTGATCGCCGGGTTCATGTTCACCCCCCAGCCGTGCTCGGCGAGGGTACGCAGACTGCGCGGCGTGCAGAAGTCGCCGTGGATGACGTAGTGGCGCTCGTCCCGCCGCGGGTGCGCGCGGGCGGCCTCCTCGAACGCCTCGACCAGCGCGTCGATGGCCCGATCGCCGGTGACGTGGACACCGATCTGATGTCCGGCGGCGTGCGCGTGCCCGACGATGGCGCGCAGTTCGTCCACCCGCAGGGTGTCCGAGTCGCCGTGCATGCACAGGCAGCCGTTGCCGCCGCCGACGTACTCCTCGCGCATCCACGCGGTACGGCTCGGCGGTATCCCGTCGGCGAAGACCTTGACGCCCAGGATTCGCAGCAGTCGGGGGTCGAGGTCGGCGATCCCGTCCGGGAGCGGCTCGGCCAAGCGCTCGGGCAGTATGTCGGCTGCCTCGCCCATCGCCAGCGGGAGCAGCAACACGCTCACCCTGGCGTCGAGTTCGCCGGTGCGGGCCAGATCAGCGTAGACCGAGAGGGTCTCCGGGCCGGCCGCACCGAGGAACAACGAGCCGCCGCCGGGGCCCAGGCCCGGTTCGGTGAAGCTGGTGATGCCCTCGGCGTGGCAGATCGCGACCGCCGCACGAACGGCCCGCTCGCGTTCGGCCCGGGTCATCGGCGGCACGGCCGCGTTGACCAGGTTCTGGGCGCCCTCTCGGAGCAGCCCGGTGGGCTCGCCGGCGGCGTCCACCTCGATGATGCCGCCGGGTGGCGCGATCGTGTTCCGGTCGATGCCCGCGACCTGGAGGGCGCGGGTGTTCAGCCACGCGGTGTGCCCGCTGAACTCGTAGAGCAGGACCGGTCGATCGGCGACCACGGCGTCCAGGTCCCGGCGGTGCGGGGATCGGGGGTCAAACGCGCTCGACGCCCGGCACTCCGCCAGGTAGCCGATGTCCCAGCCGTTGCCGATCACCCACGCGTCCGGCGGTAGCGCCTCGGCGTGTCGGGCGACGGCGACCGCGATGTCGGCGATCGAATCGACGGCGGGGTACGACACGTCGACGGCGAGCGGCGGGCGGGTGGCGCCGAACGCGCACGCGTGCAGGTGGGAGTCGTTGATCCCGGGCAGCGCGGTACGCCCGGCCAGATCGATCACCTCGGTCCCGGGGCCGATCAGTGGCCGGATCTCGACGGCCGACCCGACCGCGACGATCCGGCCGGCGCGTACCGCGAGTGCCTCGGCGACGGTGAACTCGGCGTCCACGGTGAGGACGCGGCCGTTGGTCAGGACGAGATCGGCGCGGTCCGGCATCCGGGCTCCTTGGGTTGCGACGACACACCGGGGAGTCGACATCCGATATTATTTGAGGCCAAACGATATGGAGGACCCCGACCCACCACAAGACCCGGGAGCGGATTCTTCGACGCCGAACGAGGAGCCGGGCGGGCACGATCCACCGAACGACGACCCGGCCTTGCGATCGGCGGACGACCCACCTATCGTTTGGATTCAAATAAGCCCCGAAGGGGATCGGGCTCCGAACGCATCGAAACGACTGGGTTCGGTTCGATGGAGTTCGGTCCTGTTCGGATCATGTGGGGTCGGTTTGTCGTGATGTGTCGACGGAAGGTCGGGTTCCGGTGCGCGCCTTGATCATTCGCCACGACCACGTCTCGCATGCCGGGTACGTCGGTGCGCGACTGGCCGAACGCGGATTCGCGCCGTACGAGGTGGCCGTCGTCCCCGCGCAACGCTTCCACTCCCCCGATGTGCGCGTCGCCTTCCCCCACCCGACGGACTTCGACGTCGTCATGTCGCTCGGCGCGCCGTGGTCGGCGTACGACACGGAGGCGATCGGCACCTGGATCGGCGACGAACTCGCGCTGCCGGCCGAGGCGGTCCGGGCGGACGTACCCGTCCTGGGCATCTGCTTCGGCGCCCAGGCGCCGGCCGCGGCGCTCGGCGGAACCGCCGAGCCGGCGCCGAGGTTCGAGCACGGATGGCACGCCGTCTCATCGCACGAGCGAACCTGATCTCCGCCTGCCCGTGGTACCACTGGCACTTCGACCGCTTCACCGTCCCACCCGACGGGCGCGAGATGGCCCGCTCGCCGGCGGGACCGCAGGCGTACGTGCTGGGCCGCTCGCTCGGCGTGCAGTTCCACCCCGAGGTCACCCCGGACACCGTGGGCGCCTGGCTGGACGGCGGCGGTGATGCCCTGGCCCGGGACCTGGGCTTGAACGTCGCGGAGTTGCGCCGGATCGAGGCGGGCGGCCGGGAACGGGCCGACGCGCCGGCGGACGCGTTCCCGGCGGACGTGGCCAAGCTCTGAGCCGCGGCCGGCCCGCCGGCCGAGAGCCCTCGGAAGGCCGCCCTCGGTGGGTGCCCTGATCGAGACGCGCACCGAGGGGCCGGTTCGGGCCCGGTGCCTCCTGCTGCCGCTTCGGAGGATCCGAGGGCACCTCGCGAGGATCGCGGGGGCCTCGCCGCCGCATCGGGGCCTCTCGGCCACGCGCTGCCGCGCCGATGGATAGGCGCGGCCCGCGAATCCGTGCGCGAGGAGCACGGCGGACCGGATCGATGCCCCGGACACCCGGTGTTCGAGCCGCCGACACCGGCGGAATCCGCCGCGTTCATCCCGGGTTCGACTACGAACTGCCTTGCCCGGAAAGCCCGATCGACACTTCGGGGCACGCCCACCGTACCCCGTCGCGCGGGCCCGCCGCGTCCGTCACCGCGCGTCCGCGGACGGTTGCAAAAAGGATCAACGTGGGGGTTGACACTGAAAGTTGGTCTAGACCAACCTAGTGGAGCGGGGATCGGAGAGGTGTGTGTTCCGGCATGGCCGCCCGCTGATCGAGCGAGCGCGGGCCGGGACCGTACGTCCGCTGTGGGTGTGCGCGCCCTGTGCGCGGCACCGAGTACAAGGAGGTAGGAATCCCGGCTCGGTCATCGCGGAGAACCACGACCTCCGCGGCGCGACCGACCGGGCGCGGTGGTGCGCTTTCTTACCAAGTCTGCTTGCCGTAAAGCCCGTTCAGCCCTTCGCGAGATTCCACCGCGGGTCGGGGGACTCGGGGATCACCGAAGGGTCCACGCATCGCGATCCGTCGTTCGCCACCGTCTCGGGGCGACGGCCCTCACCGCTGTACGGATGAGCTCTCACAGCACCCGGGCAGCCTCACTCGACGCTCGTTCCGCGACCGGCGACAGCCGGCGACTCCCCGCGGCACGAGCGGCCCGCCGAGGTTGCGGTGTGTGCTGCCCTCGGTCGGACCGGGGCGAGTCGCCCGTCGGTCGGGATCGCAGCCCTCGGCCGCGCCCGCCCGGGACGAACTCCCTTGCACAGACCGCGACTCAGCTGCGCTCACCGTACTCGGACCGGCGCGTCCGCCTGCTCGGCGCTCGTTGTCGTGCCCGGACGACGAGGGCGACCACGTCGAGGTCGTACTCGGCACGGGCCGCGATGCCCCCTGCCCGAACCACCGCCGAGAGCGGTCGATTCGCTCAGACACGGAAGAACTTCGAGCCCTGGAGTGGTCAGATGCCGACGCCCGACCCGTATCCGTATCGAGCAGCCTCGGATATCCCCTACTACAGCGCGGACGGTGAGACGTACCTGGCGCCGACACCGCTGCGTGATCTGAAGAAGTCGAGGCCGTTGCGGGTGTTGTCCGAGGAGGACTTCGACTTCTGGCAGACCTGTGGATACGTCGTGGTCAAGGAGGCCATCCCGGCCGCCGCGGCGGCCCGCCTGCTGGAATTCGCGTGGGACTTCCAAGGGCTCGACCCGGACCGACCGCAGGACTGGTACCGCGACGATCGGCAGTTCCGCTCCGACCTGGACCGGGAACTGCACATCTACGGCTTCGTCGAGGCCTACCACCACCAGCTCATCTGGGACAGCAGGCAGACCCGGCGCGTCTACGACGCGTTCGTGGACGTGTGGGACTGCGAGGAGTTGTGGGTGACGCTGGATCGGCTCAATCTGAACCCGCCCAACATCCGGGACCGCGATCGGGCCCTCATCGCGCCCACGGACCAGGGATTCGACATCGAGTTGCACTGGGACGTGGACACCACCCTGGAGATACCGCCGCAGCGGGTGCAGGGCATCATCGCGCTCGACGACACCCGACCCGACCACGGCGGATTCCAGTGCTCTCCGGAGCTGTTCCGTCGTTTCGGCGAGTGGAAGGCCGGACAGCCCGCGGATCGGGACCCGATCCGACCCGCCGTCGACCGCACCGAGTTCCCGGTGATCCGACCGGAACTCGAAGCCGGCGACCTGCTGATCTGGAACGGTCTGCTCGCCCACGGCGTGGCCCGAAACACCTCGGTGAACGGCGTGCGAGCGGTCCAGTACCTGTCCATGATGCCCGCGTTGGAGTCCCACCACGAGCAGCGTCGATCCCGGGTCGAGTCGTGGCGGCACCTGAGCACACCCGACTGGAACAAGACACTGGTCGGCGACGCGACGAAGCACGAATCGTTGCGCTACGGCACCGCCACCCTCGACGACCTCGGCGAGAAGCTTTTGGGACTGCGGTCCTGGAGCGGACTCGACAACGAACAGGCGACCGGAGAGCCGGCATGCGCAAAATCTGCCTGACCCTGCCCACCAACCGGGCGTGCGCCGCCACGATTTCCGCGATCGGCGAGGAAGCCGCCTATGCGGCACAGCACTTCGACGTCGAGGTGCACCTGCTGATTCTCGATTCTTCCGACCCCCGGGCGTACGCGGCTCACGCCCAAGTCGTCGAGGCGTCGCCCGAGTCGGCGAACGTGATCGTGCACCATCTCGACGAGGCCCGGCAGCGCGACTTCCTGTGCGCGGTGATCGACCGCGCCGGCGTCGGCAAACCGGATCTGCTGCTGGACCTGATGTTGCCGAACACCGTGTCGTACGGCGCCTGCACCAACCGCGCCTTCCTGATCGCCGCCGCGCTCGGGTGCGCGTCGATCCACCGCCGGGACTCGGACAGCACCTACCAGACCCACGAGGGGGAACCGGTCTTCCCCATCCACCACGAGCTGACATCGCTCGGCAAGCGCGCCGGCGACGCGGCGTCCGGCGTGAGCGAGACCGCGCTGGATCCGGCACACGCGGACAAGCCCGTGGTCCTGGCGGGCGGTTCGTTCGTCGGTGAACTCTCCGTCGACATCGGCGAGATCCAGCGCATCGACCCCGTGGCCTACCACGACATCGTCGGCCTGTGGGCCCCGCCCGAGTGGTCGGAGCAGCAAAAGCGCACCCTGGTCGCGGAATCCTTCACCGGAGCCGGCACCGCCCCGTTCGTCCGGGATCACTCGACGCTGACCATCGTCGACCCGATGCGGATCGACATGTGCAACATCGGCTTCCACCACCAGGTGTACGAGCGGGTTCCGCTGCCGCCGGCGACCGACACCATCGGCAGCGACTACTTCCTCATGCACCTGGTGCACGACGCCGCGCTGCCGGGCGTCCTGCACAACCGCCACATCGTGAACTTCTACACGCCGGAACGGCGAACCGACTCGGGGTTCGTCGCCTACCAGCTCCGGTTGACGAAGTTCTTCCTGTCGATGCTGCACTTCAACTTCATCTACGCCCGGATGGCGACGAAGGGCGACGCGCTCCTCGACGCCGAGGGACACGTCCGTCCCGACTCGATCGCCGAACTCGCCCGCGAAAGCGCCCGGTTGGACCACGCCGAGAATGTGCGACGGCTGCGCAGTCTGGACCGGTCCTACCGAAGGCTGGGCGGCCGATACGCCGCGTTCGCCGACACGCTGGCCGAGCGCGGCCCGCGACTGCTCGACGAGGCCCAGGCGGACATCGAAGACTTCGCGCTGCTGATCGAGGCATGGGCGGCGCTGATCCACGCGAGCAAGGCCACGAGCGTCCACGAACCGCACCGATAGTGGGACCCGGACCGACATCATGCACGTAAACGCACGTATGCGCGCCGCCCTGGCGGCCTCCACCGACGACCGAATCGTCTTCGACCTCGCCGGCATCGAAGAGCGATACGACTCCCTGCTGCGCGAGTTGCCCGACATCTCCGTCCGATTCGCGATGAAGGCCTGCCCCGTGGACGAGGTGCTCGCCTGTCTGGCCGACAAGGGCGCCGGCTTCGACGCGGCAAGCCCGCGGGAGATCGAGCAGGCGATCGCCACCGGCGTACCCATCGATCGCATCCACTACGGCAACACCATCAAGTCCGACCGGAACATCGCCGACGCATATCGGCTCGGTGTCCGGGACTTCGCCACCGACAGCCTCGAGGACGTGCGGGCCGTCGCCGCCCACGCGCCCGGCGCCCGGGTCTTCTGCCGACTGGCCACCAGCGGCGAGGGAGCCCTGTGGGGTCTCAGCCGCAAGTTCGGCTGCTCCGCTGCCGACGCGGTGCTCGTCATGGAGGAGGCCCACGCGCTGGGCCTGATCCCCTCCGGCCTGTCGGTGCACGTCGGTTCCCAACAGATGACCACCGAGCCCTGGCGAGACGCCTGCGACCGGATCGCGGTCGTGCTCGCGAACCTGAATCGGCGCGGGATATTCCCGGACCACGTCAATCTCGGCGGCGGGTTGCCGGCCCTGGGCTACCTCGACCGGCACGGCCGGCCGTTGCACCCCCCGATGGACAAGATGTTCTCGGTCATCCGCGAGGGCATCGCGCGCCTGCGCGAGGTGTCCGCGACCCCGCTGGACTTCCTGATGGAGCCCGGACGCTACTTCGTCGCCGACAACGGCGCGATCCGGGCCCGGGTCTCCCGGCTGTCCGCGCGCGAACAACTCGACGGACAGCGCCAGTACTGGCTGTACCTGAGCTGCGGGAAGTTCAACGGCCTCTACGAGATGGACGAGTTGCAGTATCGACTGGTCTTTCCCACGCACGACGACGCGGAGTTCGTGCCGGCCGTCGTCGCGGGCCCCACCTGCGACAGCGACGACGCCTACCCGCACCGGGACAACCTCACCCGGGTGCCCGAGTCGGTCGCCTCGGGGGATCCGGTCTGGATCGTCTCCTGCGGCGCGTACGTCACCAGTTACACCACCCTGGGGTTCAACGGTTTCGGTCCGCTTCCCTACACGTGGACCGACGGCGACTCCGACGATCGCGACAACGTTCGGCGCCGGAATCCGCCCCGGCGCGCCGATCTGGTCCTGGAAGGTCTGCGGTGACGGGCCCACGCGCACGCATCCGACACATCACCGAGGACGACTGGGACCACATCGTCGCGCTGGAGGCCGCCACGTATGCCGACGGCGCGCTGTCCGAGGAGCGGCACGCGCTGGAGTCGCGCGCCCGCTCGTCGCCGGCCACGTGCTTCGTGCTGGACGTCGAAGGACGACCGGCGGGCTACGTGCTGGCCCTGCCGTACCCGATGTTCCGGTATCCGGACCTGTCCCGCGCGGAGGACGTGGTCTTCCACTCGCGCAACCTGCACCTGCACGATCTCGTCGTCGCCGAGCGTCATCGCGGCAACGGCTTCGCGCGCGATCTGCTGGACCGGCTGATGACGACGGCGCGGACCAAGAGGTACGAACGCCTCTCCCTGATCGCGGTCCGCGGCAGCGAGGCGTTCTGGGCGGCGAACGGCTTCGCCGCCGTTCCCGACGTCCCGCTTTCCGCGAGTTACGGCGCGCACGCGGTGTACATGTCCACGGCGGTGCACCCGGGCCCCGCATCGAGAAGGCAACACCCGTCGATGGTCCGCGCCGCGGATCGTCCCCACACGACGAAGTAGGCGCATACCCATGTTTCGCGTTCGCGACGACTTCCGCCGGGCCCAGGTGGCGATCGCGGCCCTGTTCTGCTTCCTCGGGCTCCAGTACGCCACCTGGGCCTCGCGGCTGCCCGCGCTCAAGACCGGGCTCGACCTGAGCGAGGCCGAGGTCGGCCTGCTGCTGATGGCGTGCGGAGCGGGCGCGGCGGCCTCGTTCCCGCTCGTGGCGATCCTGACCAAGCGCCTGGGCTCGCGACTCCTCGCGCTGTTGTCCGCTTCGGTGCTCGGCCTGCTCCTGCTCGCGTTGGCCGCGGCACCGAACTATCCGGTGGCCCTGGTGATCATCTGCTGCGACGGGGTGGCCGTCGGGTGCCTCAACGTCGCCATGAACGCGCAGGGCGCCGCGCTCGAAGTCGCCCATCAGCGCACCGCGATGTCCCAACTGCACGCGACGTTCAGCGCCGGCTCGTTGTGCGCCGCGCTGCTGGCGTCCGGGATGAACGCGGTGACATCGAACCTGACCGCGCACTTCGCGGTGGCCTGCGTGCTGCTGTCGCTGCTCCTGGGCTTCGCCCGGTCGGGCCTGTTGACCGAGGATCGACCCGCGGAGAAGTCCGCCGAGCCACAGGAGTCGCCGGAGCGGAGCGGGCGCGGGTTGACCCTGCCGTCGCGGATCACCATCTGGATGGGCTGCGCGATGGCGTTCGGCACGGTGACCGAGGGGGCGATGAACGACTGGTCCGCGCTTTACATGAAGGACGTCGCGCACGCGGCCTCGGAGGTGGCGCCGCTGGGCATCGCGGTGGTCTCGGTGATGATGGTGCTGGCCCGCGTATTCGCCGACGGCTGGCGCAGCCGGTGGGGCGACGGCCGGATCGTCCGGGTCGGCAGCGCGCTGGCCGGGGTGGGGCTGGCGGTCGCACTGCTGGTCGGTGGCGTGGTGCCGGCGCTGATCGGCTTCGCCTGCGTCGGCCTGGGCATCGCGGCGGTGACCCCGTGCGTGTACGTCGCGGCGGCCCGGGCGGGCTCGGACGCGCTGGCTCTGGTCGCCGCGATGGGCACCACCGGCCTGTTGGCCGGACCGGCGCTGATCGGCTTCATCGCGAGCGGCAGCAGCCTGGTGTGGGGCATGGGCGCGGTGGCCGCCTCGGCGCTGCTGGTCTCGGTGTGCGCCACGCGGATCCGCTGGACCGACCTGGGTGAGAAGGACCCGATCGCCAAGGCAGTCGCGCCGGCCGAACCGGTCGCCGACGTCGAGCCGTTGACCGACGCCGGTGCCTGAAGTCGGCGTTTGAAGTCGGCGTTTGAAGTCGGCGTTTGAAGTCGGCGTTTGAAGTCGGCGTTTGAAGTCGGCGCTCGGCGCCGGTACTTGATGCCGGCGCTTGCTGCCGGGTGACCGACGCCGGTGCTTGATGCCGCGTGGTCGGCATGGGGTGCGGCGCCGCCGGGCGTAGGTCAACCGACCAGCTCCCGGCGGTACTTCGTCGCCAGCGCGACCGCCTTGCCGCCCAGCGCCACCACCCCGACCAGCGCGTCGTCCCGGTGATAGCCGACCGCGCAATCCCCGTCCCAATCGCCCTCCAGCAGGCGCACGTCCGTGCCCGCCAGGCCCGGGGCGCCGTACGACTGGAGGCGCTCGTCGTACTGGTCCGACCAGAACGTCGGCAACGGCGCGAACGGCGTCGGGTCGCAGTCCGTGCGGGCCAGGTGGGCGGCGAGCGTGCGGGCCGCACGTTTGGCGCTGTCGGTGGGCATGCTCCAGTGCTCGACCCGGCGCGGTACGTCGTCGTAGCGCGGATTGACGAACCGGGCCACATCGCCCACGGCGACCACGTCGGGGCGGGACTCGACGCGCAGGAGCGCGTCACAGCGCACCCCGTCGTCGAGATCGAGGCCGTTTCCGGCCAGCCATTCGGTGTTCGGGATCGAGCCGACGGCCTCGACCACGACGTCGGCGGGCAGTTCCCGGCCGTCGTCCAGCAGCACGCCGGCGACGTACCGATCCCCGGTCGACTCGCGTACGGTGCGGCCGAGTTCGAACCGCACGCCGCGGGCGAGATGCCGCCTGCGCAGCGCCGCGCCCAACTCGACGCCGAGCGGGCGGTACATCGGCTCCGCCTCGGGGCCCACCACCGTCACCTCGGCGCCGAGCGAGCGCGCGGTCGCGGCCACCTCGCAGCCGATGAAGCCCGCGCCCACGACCACCACCCGGCGGCCCGGGCCGAGTGCCGCGCGCAGGTGTCGCGCGTCGTCGAGCGTGCGCACGACGTGCCGTCCGTCCCGGGGCCCCGGACAGGTCAACCGGCGTGGACGCAGGCCGGTGGCCACCACGAGGCCCGCGTACGACAACCACTCGCCGTCCGCGAGCCGGATCCGCCGGGTGGTCAGGTCGGCCGCGACGGCGGCCCGGCCGAGCCACCAGTCCACGTCGGCGCAACTCGCCCGCAGGCGAAAGGCGAGCGAGGCGTGCGAGACCCCGCCCGCGAGCGCGTCCTTGGACAGCGGCGGCCGGTTGTACGGCATGTGCGGCTCGTCGCCGACGACGGTGATCCCGCCGGTCCAGCCGGCCGCGCGCAGTTGTTCGGCGGCCCGCAGACCGCCCATGGAGGCGCCCACCACGACGACTCGGGCAGCGGTCACGGTTCAGTCCTCGATCGTGATGGCCTGGAGCGGGCACACGTCGGCGGCCTCTTCGACCGCGTCGCGCAGCGCCTCGTCCGGTTCGCCGACGAACTCCAGTCGCCCGGCGGCGTTGATCCGGAATACCTCGGGCGCGGAGAACACGCACTGCCCGTGGTCCTGACAGCGGTCCATGTCGACGACGACCTTCACGGTGTAATCCCTTCCTGCGATCGGTGCGGAGGTGGATGGCGGGATGCGGAACGGTGCGCGGGCGGGTCGCGGGAGATGCCCGGGCACGATCGCGGTCAGCGCCGAGGCGCCCGGATGCCGCGGAACTCCCAGTCGCCGCCCAGCGCGGTGGAGAGCACCTCTTCGGACTCGGTGGGCTGGGCGCCGCAGTCGGTACGGATCGGGGTCGGGCCGGCGACGATGTGGTTGGTGAGGCGGCCCAGTCCTTCCGCCTCGACCTCGACGACGTCCCCCGGTTGCACCGGACGCGAGCCGGCCGGCGTACCCGACAGCAGCACGTCGCCGGGGCTGAGCGTGATCGTGCGGGCGATGTCGGCGACGAGGTAGTGCATGTCCCACTCCATCTCGTCGGTCGAACCCTCCTGCACCACCTCGCCGTTGACGTAGGTGCGCAGCGCCTTGCCGCGGAAGTCCCAGCCCTCGACCAGGCCCGGGCCCAACGGGCACAGCGTGTCCGAGCCCTTGACCCGCAACATCGAACCCGCGTCGGTGTCCCGGAAGTCGTGCAGGCCGTAGTCGTTGGCCACGGTGTAGCCGCGGATGAAGGCGCCCGCGTCGGCGGGGGCGATGTTGCGGCAGGTGCGGCCGATCACGATGGCGATCTCGCCCTCGTAGTTGAGGTATTTGCAGCCGTCCGGGCGCACGATCGCGCCGCCGTGGGCGTTCAGCGACGACGTGGGCTTGTGGAAGTAGGTCGGCGCGGACGGCAGCGAGGTGCCGAATTCGGCCACCCGGCTGCGGTGGTTGAGGTGTACGGCGATGATCTTGCCGGGCTCGACCGGCGGCAGGTGCCGGGCGTCGGCGGTCTTGGTCCGTCTGCCGTCCGCGGCGACCAACTCGCCTCCGTCGCGGAAGACTTCGACGATCGCGCCGTCGAGCAGGATGCGGCGGTACTCGGTGGTGCGGCTCATGTGGTGTGTCCTTGGCTGGTGGGTGTGGGACCGGCGGAGGCGGTCCAGCCGTCGAGGGGTCGGTCGAACCAGACGTGGGCCTGGCCGGTGCCGGTGGCGTTCTCGTAGTCGCCGACCAGCCGGCCGGGCGCGGTGCAGCGTTCCTCGCCGAGCGCGCCGAGCATCATCAGGTAGTGCCCGAAGCGGGCCTCGGGCTTGTACCGCAGGAAGTCCGGCATGCCGGCGAGCACGCTCGCGTGGTCGCCGTGTTCCATCCAGGCGATCCGCTGTTCGTCGGCGGCGCGGGCCTGCGGTGTGCGCACGTGGATCGGGTCGGACGCCTCGTGCGCGCGCAGTTCGCGCAGGTTCCAGAAGGTGTGCGAGAAGGCGCCGGAGGCCACCAGCAACACCTTGCGGTCGGTGGCCGCGATGCCGTCGGCGAGCGCGCGCCCCAACCGCAGGTTGTCCTCGACGTCCGCGGTCTGGCAACAACCGATGCCCATCCAGCGTTTGCCGGGCACGCCGAGGTGGTGCCACAGGTTGACGGTGGCGTAGTGGATCGGCAGGTACGGGTCCTCGATCGGGGTGATCCAGGTGCCGTGTCGGTCGGCGAAGCCGGCGGTGGCGTGCGCCAGTTCCGGATCGCCGGGGAAGTCGTAGGGGATCTGCCGCATGCCGCGCGGCAGTTCCTCGGAGGTGTACAGCCCGCTGCGGTGCGGTTGCGCGGCGATCACGTACTCGACGGTGGTCGCCCAGTGCGAGTCGAAGACCACGACCGTGTCGTAGTCGAGCCGCTCGAACACCTCGGCACGCAGCTCGGCCAGGGCCGGGACCAGGCTGATCTCCCTGCCCTCGTTGAGCTCGTGGCGGACCTCGCGCGGCAGCATGATGGTGGGCGAGTGGGCCAGGATGCCCGCACCGACGATCTCGCCCATGGTCAGTGCCACCCGTTCGGCGCGGTGACGGTGTTCTTGACGTCGCAGTAGAAGTCGAAGCTCCAGGTGCCGCCCTCGCGGCCGACGCCGGATTGCCGGGAGCCGCCGAACGGGGCGCGCAGGTCGCGGACGAAGAAGCAGTTGACCCACAACGTCCCGGCGACGAGTTCCGCGCCGACCCGCTTCGCGCGCTCGCGATCTCCGGTCACCAGCGTCGCCGCGAGCCCGAATCGGGTGTCGTTGGCGAGCCTGATCGCCTCGGCCTCGGTGGTGAAGGTCTGCAGGGTCAATACCGGGCCGAAGACCTCCTCCTGCACGATCTCGCCGTCCTGGGCGACGTCGGTGAGCAGGGTGGGGCGGTAGTACAGGCCGCCGAGTTCGGTGTTGCGCCCCCCGCCGAGCAGGGCCTTGGCGCCGGCGTCGAGTGCGCGGCGGACGAAGCCGTCCACCCGGTCCACGTGTTCGGCGTGGATGTTGGGGCCGACGTCGGTGACCGGGTCGCGCGGGTCGCCCTGGACCAGGGTGCGCGCCCTGGCCAGGAAGCGGGTAGTGAACTCGGCGGCGACCGAGGCGTCCACGAGCAGCCGGGTGGCGGCCAGGCAGACCTGGCCGGCGTTGTCGTACTGCTCGACCGCGAGTTCGACGGCCAGCTCGAGGTCGGCATCGGCGAAGACCAACAGCGGTGACTTGCCGCCCAGTTCGAGACCGACCGGAGTCAGATTGGCGGCGGCCGCGGCACCGATGTGGCGGGCGGTGGGCACCGAACCGGTGAAACTGATCCGGCGCACGTCCGGGTGGGCGGTCAGCGCGGCGCCGACTTCCTCGCCGTAGCCCTGGACCACGTTGAACACCCCTGCCGGCAGGCCCGCCTCGGCGGTGATGTCGGCGAGCAGCGACGCGGTCAGCGGTGTCCACTCGGCGGCCTTGAGCACGACCGTGTTGCCCGCCGCGAGCGCCGGGGCGATCTTCCAGGTGGCCAGCATCAGTGGCGCGTTCCACGGCGTGATCAGTACGCACGGCCCGGCGGCGTCCCACGAGACGTGGTTGTCGTGGCCCCGGGTGTCGAAGTCGTCGTGGCGCAACTGCCCGCTGAGCCAGTCCGCGAAGAAGCGGAAGTTGTGCGCGACGCGCGGCATCACCCCGCGCAGGTGCGAGCGCAGCAGCGCGCCGTTGTCGGTGGTCTCCACGATCGCCAGCTCGGCGAGCCGGGCCTCGACCCCGTCGGCGATGGCGTGCAGGAGGCGGGCGCGCTCGGCGGGCGTGGTCGCGGCCCAGGCCGGAAACGCGGCGCGGGCGGCGGCGACGGCGGCGTCCGCCTCGGCGCGACCGGCCCGGGCGATCTCGCCGATGACGGTGCCGTCGATGGGCGAGACGTCGGTGAAGGTGTCCGAAGACCCGACGCGCTCGCCACCGATCCAGTGCCGGGTGTCGACGCGGACGCCCGCAACGGTGACCTCGGTCATGTGGAAAACCCTCCAAGTCGTTTGACCCCAAACAATCTAGCCATTCGCGATCGGGGCGGTCAAGGGGTGCACCCGGACCCGCCCCGCGCCCCCGAGGCCCGAGTCCGCAGAGCCGGCTCCGCGCTCCCGCACTCGGGCCTCGCGGAGCCCGCCTCGCATTCCCCGTACCCGGGTTCCGTTGTATCGTTTGTCCCCAAACAATCCCGTCGGCGAAAGCGGGCAGCATGTTGCGGCTCTCCCACCAGGACTGGCTCGAACGGGCGGCGCGGCTGCGCCCGATGACCGTCCATCACATCGACGGCGCCGACCACGCCGGCGACGGCGACACGTTCCCCGTGGTCGCGCCGCGCGACGGATCACCGCTCGCCGACGTGGCCCGGGCCGGGCAGCGCGAGGTGGACCTGGCCGTGGCCGCCGCCCGCCGCGCCTTCGACACCGGGGCCTGGCCCCGACTCGCGCCCGCCGAACGCGGCCGCGCGCTGATCCGGTTCGCGGACTCCGTCGAGGCGCACCGCGAGGAACTCGCGCTGACCATCGCGCTGGAGATGGGCAAGCCGGTCACCGAGGCGTACACCATCGAACTGCGCGCGGTGGCGGCCTGCTTCCGCTGGTACGGCGAGATCGCCGACAAACTGGTCGACGAGGCGCCGCAGACCGCCTCGGACGCGCTCGCGCTGGTCACCCGGGAGCCGGTCGGCGTGGTCGCGGCCGTCGTCCCGTGGAACTTCCCGCTCACCATGGCCGCCTGGAAGGTCGCCCCGGCGCTCGCGGCCGGCTGCACGGTCGTGCTCAAGCCCGCCGAGCAATCACCGCTGTCCGCGCTGCGACTGGGCCGGCTCGCCGCCGAGGCCGGCCTGCCGCCGGGCGTCTTCAACGTGGTCGCGGGCGAGGGCCCCACCGCCGGCCGCGCGCTCGGCCTGCACCCGGACGTCGACGTGCTCGCGTTCACCGGCTCGACCGCGGTCGGCCGACACTTCCTGCGCTACGCGGCCGACTCCAACCTCAAACGGGTCTGGCTCGAACTGGGCGGCAAGTCCCCGAACATCGTGCTGCCCGACGCCGACCCGCTCGCCGCGGCGGCGAGCGCGGCGTGGGGCGTCTTCTTCAACCAGGGCGAGATGTGCACCGCGCCGTCCCGCCTGCTCGTGCACTCCTCGATCGCGGACCGGGTGACGGACGCGGTGGTCGAACGGGCTCGGGCCCTGCGCGTCGGCGACCCGCTCGACCCGGCCACCACGATGGGCGCGCTGGTGAGCGCGGAGCACCTGGTCCGGGTCCGCGACCACATCGCCCGCGCGCACGCGGCCGGCGCCCGGCTGCGCACCGGTGGGGCGCGGTTGGAGCGGGCCGGCCACTACCTGGAGCCGACCGTGTTCGACCGGGTCGCCCCGGACATGGCGCTCGCCCGCGAGGAGGTGTTCGGGCCGGTGCTCGCGGTGCTGACCTTCGATACCGAGGACGAGGCGATCCGGCTCGCCAACGCGAGCGAGTACGGCCTCGCGGCGGGCGTGTGGACCACGAACCTGTCCGCCGCGCACCGGATCTCGCGCGCGGTGCGGGCGGGCACCGTATGGGTCAACTGCTACGAGGAGGGCGGCCTGAACGTGCCCTTCGGCGGGGTCAAACAGTCCGGCCACGGACGGGACAAGTCGCTGCACGCGCTGGAGAAGTACACCGACCTGAAGACCACCTGGATCGCACTGTGACCGGCCGCCCTCGACGTCCCCGAAGCGCCCGAGGTCCCCGCCGTCGACACCGCCCCCACTGTCCACACCGTCCCCGAGAGCTGCGGAGACCGCTGTGCTGCGTCCGTTGATCGCGCTGCCGTGCCGGTTCGCGGCCACCACGTCCGCGCTTCGCCACGCCGCCGAGGTGACCGCCCGGGCGCTGGCCGAGGCGGTGTACGCGGCGGGCGGCGAGCCGTTCATGATGCATCCGGCCGAACCGGAGGAGGCCGCGTCCAGGCTGTCCCGCGCGGACGGCCTGCTGCTGCCCGGCGGCGGCGACCTGGCGCCGAGCAGCTACGGCGCGGACACCGTGCACGGCGAGGTGTACGACGTCGACGCCGCCCAGGACGCCTTCGACCTCGCCGCCGCCCGGTACGCCCTCGCCGTCGGCCTGCCCACCCTGGCCGTGTGCCGCGGCCTCCAGGTGGTCAACGTGGCCCTGGGCGGCACCCTCACCCAGGACATGCCCGTCCGCCACCGCCACGTGATCCACCCGGTGACCCTCACCCCGGGCTCGGCCACCGCCCGCGCCGCCGGCACCACCGAACTCGACGCCTCCTGCTACCACCACCAGGCCGTGGACCGCCTCGCCCCCGGCCTCCGCATCACCGGCAGCTCGCCCGACGGCACGGTCGAGGCCCTCGAACCCCTCGCCCCCACCGGCTGGTTCGTAGCCGTCCAATGGCACCCCGAGGACACCGCCCCCACCAGCCCACCCCAACAATCCCTCTTCGACACGCTCGCCGAATCGGCCCACCGCTACGCCGCCCAAAAGAGCCCGCACGCGGCTTAGCCGTCTCGAACCGGTCACCGCGTGGCCGAAATGGAGCGACAAAGGACAGGCCGTGCCCCCGACGACCTCACCCGGACACGGGTCCGCCCTGGTCGGGGGGCGGGCCCGTGACCGAGGTTCAGCCCTTCGCCCGCCGCCCGCCGCGTCGGGGTTTGGGGGTGTTGCCGGCCAGCAGATCCTGGCGGCGTTCCTCGCCCTTGGCCTCCAGGCGGGCCACGATGCGGCGCAGCGAGTCGGCGAGCGTCAGGCATTCGTCGGCGCCGAGGTCGTCGGTGACGAAGGCCTCCTCGGCGTTGAACGCCGGGAAGACCCTGGCCATCAGGTCCTCGCCGGCGGGGGTCAGCGAGAGCAGGACGAGCCGCCCGTCGGTGGCGTGCGCGGCACGGGTGAGCAGGCCGCGGGTCTCCAGCGTGCGGGCGACGCCGGTGAGCGTGCCCTTGGAGATGCCCGCCTCCTCGGCGACGTGTCGGGTCTCGCTCTCGCCCCAGATCCACACCTCCCACAGCACGGTGAACGCGGTCCAGGTCAACTCCGCGTCGCGCAGCACCGAGTTCTCCAGGTGTTGGCGCACCGCGGCTGCCGCGCGGTA
The DNA here is from genome assembly GCF_044460165.1 of Embleya sp. NPDC050154. Classification (NCBI taxonomy): domain Bacteria; kingdom Bacillati; phylum Actinomycetota; class Actinomycetes; order Kitasatosporales; family Streptomycetaceae; genus Embleya; species Embleya sp. NPDC050154. The sequence goes on along the minus strand of NZ_JBITJP010000001.1, from coordinate 756,042 downwards.
GATGTTCGACACCGCGGCCATCTGCTCGCGCCGCAGCGGGATGTCGCCCAGGCGCGCCTGGACGGCCTTCTCCGTTTCGGTGATGGACCGCTTGCCGACCACGTGCTCCGCCTTCTTCGTCGTTCGCGTCCGAGGGTGCCCCGTTACGCCTTGCACACCCCGAAATCTAGCCCTTGTGGGGACCTGTTTGCATCCGTACGATCAGCGGCACTCGCAGATCGTACGGACCCAAACGAATGGGTTCCCGCCCCTCGGAGGCGCCGGGCATGGCATCCAGACAAGCGTCGACGACCCGCACCACCGACCCCGAGGCCGCCCCCGCACGCGGTTCACTCGGTGTCGCGCACATCGTCTTCTTCGTGGTGGCGGCCTCCGCCCCACTCACCGTCGCCGCCGGCGGCATCCCGCAGAGCCTCGCGGTCACCGGCACCTCGGGAATCCCCGCGGTCTACCTCGTACTGGCCGCCCTGCTCGCGATCTTCAGCGTCGGCTACGCCGCGATGAGCCGGCGGATCACCGGCGCGGGCGCGTTCTACGCGTACGTCGCCCAGGGCCTGGGCCGGGCGGCCGGACTGGGCGCCGCGTTCGTGGCGTTGATCTCCTACAACGCGATGCAGATCGGCATCTACGGCCTGTTCGGCTTCACCACCGCCGACTTCCTGGACGCCAAGCTCGGGTGGCACGTGCAGTGGTGGGTGGTGGTCCTGGTCGGCATCGTGGTCGTGGGGGCGCTGGGCTACCTGCGGATCGACCTCAACGCCCGGGTGCTGGCCGCGCTGCTGATCGCCGAGACGGTGACCGTGCTCGTCTTCGACATCGGCGCGTTCACCCAGGCGCCGGACGGCATCTCGCTGCACCCGTTCTCCTGGGAGGCGCTGACCTCGGGCTCGATGGGCGCGGCGTTCTGTTTCGTGATGGCGTCCTTCACCGGCTTCGAGTCCGCCGCGATCTACGGCGAGGAGTGCGTGGACCCCAAGCGCACCGTGGCCCGCGCGACGTACGTGTCGGTCGGCGTGATCGGCGTGTTGTACGCGATCACCGCGTGGGCCCTGATGAGCGGCGCCGGCACCGACAAGGCGGTCGACGCGGCGACCGAACACGGGCCGAACCTGATCTTCGTCCTGGGCGGCGACCAGATCGGCTCGGGCTTCGCGGACCTGGCCCAGGTGTTCCTGATCACCAGCCTGTTCGCGGCGCTGCTGTCCTTCCACAACGCGGTCGCGCGCTACTTCTTCGCGCTGGGCCGCGAGGGAGTGCTGCCCACCGCGCTGGGCCGCACCCACCCGCGCACCGACTCGCCGCACCTGGGCTCCGCCACCCAGACCGCGCTCGCCGCCGCCGTGGTGATCCTGTTCGCCGCGCTCGATCGCGACCCGATGGCGACGCTGTTCAACTGGTTCACCAACCTGGGCGCGCTGGGCGTACTGCTGTTGCTGGTGCTGACCTCGCTCGCGGTGGTCGCGTTCTTCGTGCGCAACGGCGCCGACGGCGAGAGCGCGTGGAGTCGGCTGATCGCGCCGGCCGGATCCGCGCTGCTGCTCGCGGCGGTGTTCGTCGCCGCGCTGGACAACTTCGGCGTACTGCTGGGCGTGGACTCCGGCTCGGCGCTGCGCTGGGTGTTGCCCGCGCTGGTGCTCGGCGCGGGCGTGGTCGGCGCGCTGTTCGCGCTGTACCTGCGCGCGGCCAAGCCGGGCGTGTACGCGGGCATCGGACGCGGCCGGAACTGACCGCGACCACACCCGCCCGCGGCCGGAGCCGAACACGCGCGCACGAGGGCCCGAGCACCGCGATCCGGTGCTCGGGCCCTCGTGCGTGTACCGCGCCCTACGCGGCGCCCGAGCCGCCACTCGCCAGGAGCGTGCCGCCGTTCCAGACCACGCCGACCTGGCGGTAGTACGCGCCGATCACCTCGCGCACCTCCAGTCGGGCCAGTTCCTCGGTGGGCGCCTCGAACAGGGTCAACTCCGCGTCGCCCGCCCAGGCCCCACCGCCCTCGGCGGACTCGGCACCGGTGGCCACGAGTTCGTCCAGGGCCAGGCCCTTGCCCGGTTCGATCGAGGGCAACCAGCGGTGGTGCGCCATCGGGTGCCCGTTGACGAAGCCGCTGGTCGGCGACGGTTCGCGCAACGTCACCACGGCCTCGGCCAGCCGCCGGTCGGCGGCGGCGAGCGTGGCGCCGAACATCGCGCCCGCCTCGATCCGCGGCGCCGGGCCGTACGGATGCGGCCGGGTCTGGTGGATCGAACCGAGCTTCTTCGGATAACCCTGGTGCAGGCCGCGCGCGATGGCGAAGTCCTTGTCGACCCAGATGTACACGCAGCGCGAGTAGGTCACCCCCGCGTACCGACAGCGCACCACCGCGAAGCACTCCTTGTACTGCCCGCGCACCGGGTCGAGCAGTTCCGCGCCCGCGGTCGAGCAGGACTGCCAGTCGGCCCAGATCAGCGCCACCGCGCCCGGGTCCTCGTCGGCGAGCGACAGTTGCGGCGGCAGCAGTTCGGCGACCCGCGCGGGGTCGGTGCGGTACTCGATGGTGAGCAGGTCGCCCGAGTACCGCCACGGCGGTGCCGGGATCATCGAGGACCGGCCCGTGCCGGTCTTGGGGTGGAAGAAACCGTGTACACCGGTCATGGCGACTCCCTCGAAGCACGGTGCGGCCCGGAACGGGTTCGGAGCCGATTGATCGTTTGGGTCCGTACGATATGCCTCCGGTCGCTCGTTGTCACGCGCGCGCGACCACCCGCCGACACCCGCCCACCTCCCGTCGCCACACGCGCAAAGGCTTGCCCCAACCCCTTGTGCGACACCGGCGACCTCCATATGGTTTGGGCTCAAACGAATCGGCCGTCCTGCCGCCGCCCGTCCCGTGCGAGGAGAAACCGGTGAATCCATCAGCAGTGGACCGGGCCCACGACGTCGTCGCCGACCTGAAGGCGCGGGGCATCGACGTGGTCCGGATCGCCTACCCGGACCTGATCGGCACCGATCGCGGGCGCGACGTACTGGTGCACCACCTGCCCTCGGTGTGCGCGCACGGCCTCGCCTTCTGTCGGGCGGTCTTCCACACCACCCCGCGAGGCCAGACCGTCCCGGTGGCCGGCGGCATCGACGCGGGCCTACCGGACATCTGCGTGTTCCCGGACCTGGACACGCTGGTCGCGATCCCGTGGGAGCCCGGAGTCGCGTGGTGCCTGGGTGAGACGACGGACCCGGCGACCGGTCGGCTCGCCGCCGAGGCGCCGCGCTCGCTGCTGCGCGACGTGCTGACCCGGATGGCCGACGAGGTGGGCCTGCGACCGGTGGTCGGACCGGAATTGGAGTACTTCCTGTGCGAGCCGGACCCGGACCGCCCGGGCGGTTGGCGGCGCTACGGCGACGCCCCGGGCAACGTGTACGTGGCCGGCCGGCGCGGAGATCCGGACGGACACCTGCTGCGCACGCTGCGCAGCCTGGGCGCGCTGGGCATCGGCGCCACCACCGGCAACCACGAGTACTGCTCCGGCCAGTTCGAGATCAACCTGGACCACTCGACCGCGCTCGACGCCGCCGACCGGGCCTTCCGCTTCAAGGCCTCGATCAAGGAACTCGCGCGCCGCGAGGGCCGGTTGGCCACCTTCATGGCCAAGCCCTTCAACGACGAGGGCGGCTCCGGCTTCCATCTGCACCTGAGTTGCCTGGACCCGGACGACGCCAACGCCTTCGACGACCCGACCGGCCCGCACGGCCTGTCCTCCGCCGCGCACCACGCGATCGGCGGCGTCCTGGCGCATGCCCCCGCGCTCGCCGCGCTGCTGAACCCGACGGTCAACTCCTACAAGCGCTTCGGCCCGGACACACTCGCGCCGTGGCTGATCGACTGGGGCCTGGACAACCGCAGCGCGATGGTGCGGATACCGCCCGAGCGCGGCACCGGCACCCGCCTGGAAGTCCGGCTCGGCGACGCGAGCGCCAATCCGTACCTGGCCGTCGCCGGTCTGCTCGCCGCCGTGCACCTGGGCCTGCGCGAGAAGACGACTCCGCCGCCGCCGTTGCGGGGCTACGGCTACGACAGCGCCAAGGCGCCGATCCTGCCCGCGACGCTGACCGAGGCGCTGGACGCGTTCGAGGCCGACACCGCGCTCACCGCGCTGCTGGGCGCGGACTTCGCCGACGCGTTCCTGACCTACAAGCGCGACGAGGACACCCGTTTTCGCCGGCACGTCACCGACTGGGAGTTCGCCGAGTACGCCTACCACCTCTGAGCCCGTCCGCGCCGGCGCACCGGCGCACCCCGCGCACCGCGCCGCCGCGCGGACCGCCGACCGCGCCCGCACCCCCGCCGATCCCCCCGCGAGGAGTCTTCGTGAGCACCCCCACCACCGCCGCCGCGGTCCCCGAGCCGATGCCCCTCGACGAGATCGACCTCGCCGACAACGACCGTTTCCTGGACGGCGAAACCCCGTGGCGGATGTTCCACACGCTGCGCCGCGAGGACCCCGTGCACTGGCAACCCGAACCGGCCCCCAACAGCGGGTTCTGGGCGTTGACCCGGCACGCGGACATCGTCGCCGTCGACCGCGACCCGGACACCTTCACCTCCACGCGGTTCACCAACCTCGAGGAGGTCGACGACTCGCAGATCGCCATCCGCCGCTCGCTGCTGGAGACCGACGGGCTACGCCACACCGCGCTGCGCAAGCTGCTCCGGAAGCAGTTCACCCCGCGCGCGATCGCCGACTACGGCACGTTCCTGCGCGGGCTCACCGCCCGCACGCTGGACACCGCGCTGGCCAAGGGCACCTTCGACTTCGTGCACGAGGTCAGCGCCGACTTCCCGATCAACGTGCTGGCCAAGATGCTGGACGTGCCCGGCGAGGACACCGGCAAGCTGATCGACTGGGGCAACCGGATCATCGGCAACACCGACCCGGACTACGCGGACGTGCTCCTGGAGAGCAGCGAGAGCGAGCGCTACCGCGAACTACCCTTCCGCAGCCCCGCCTCCCTGGAAGTCTTCGAGTACGGGCGGGAGTTGGCCGCCAAGCGGCGCGGCGGCGCGGGCACCGACCTGGTCAGCCGACTGGTCAACCAGGCTCCCTCGGACGGTGTCCCGCTGTCCGGACACGACTTCGACAACTATTTCCTGCTGCTGGTCGTGGCCGGCAACGAGACCACCCGGCACGCCATCTCGCACTCGATGCTCGCGCTGCTGCGCAACCCGGGGCAGTTGGAACTGCTGCGGGAGAACCTCGCGCTGATGCCGGACGCGGTCGAGGAGTTCCTGCGCTGGGCCTCCCCCGTCTACCACTTCCGCCGCACCGCGACACGCGACACCGAACTGGGCGGCAAGTCGATCCGCGCGGGCGACAAGGTGGTGCTGTGGTTCGCCTCGGGCAACCGGGACGAGGCGGTGTTCGAGAACCCGTACGACTTCGACGTCACCCGCCGCCACGTCGACCACGTCACCTTCGGCAAGGGCGGCCCGCACTTCTGTCTCGGCAACGCGCTCGCCCGCCTGGAGATGCGCGTCATGTTCGAGGAACTCCTGCCGCGTGTCGCCGACATCCGCCTGGCGGGCGAGGTCCGCCGGGTCCGCTCCAACTTCGTCAACGGCATCAAGGAACTCCCGGTGACGGTGACCCTGGCCTAGCGCCCGAGCCGCGGGCCCGGAGCCGACCCCCGCGGCCCGAACGGCGCCGAATCGCCCCCGAAGATCATTTCCGATTCGATCCGGCGGATCATTCGAACGAATTGAACGGGAGGCTACGGCGAGGGCCGAAAAATTGCCGCGTGGAATGTTCGCGACGCAGAATCTGTCAACGAAATCGGTTAACGGTGATTCACCGATCGATCTCGTCGAGGCGAAGGCGACCCCCTCGTGAAGAAGCCGGACGGACTCCGCCCGCCCGACATCCTTGCAGGGTAGGAGCCTGATCGCGGCTTCCACAGGGAGATTTCCAGCCGGTCCGAATGGCCAATAATCGTTCTTGTTCGGCCGCCTATTCAACGCTTAGCGTCCTCCCCGAGATCAAACAGATCTCCTCGAATCGCAGTGCCCACCAAAGCACTGCGACCGATATCGCGGGAGTTGTCATGAACGACAAGATTCTGCTCGAAGAAACCACCGAGACGCGCGACTTCGCCGACCTGGACCTCGACGTCCGCATCGCGGACGGCGAGCTCGAGGCGTCCGCCTTCGGCTCGGCCGGCGGTGGCTGGACGTCGCCGAGCACGTACGGTGTGCAGTCGCGCTGTCCGATCTGCTGCGCCTGACCTGATAGTTCCGGGGGCGGGCGGGTCTGCCCGCCCCCGGGTGTCAACCTCCGGCGAGAGCCGGTCACACGGGCATGGGGTCGGTGCGGAACACGGTGCGACACTCCGAGCGGAATCCTGGGCGCGACGACGGTCCGAACGAGGGACGACACGACGCGCCGGAGAGCGAATACGAACCGGCCGGCCTCGTCTTCGTGCGCATGGCGAGTGTGCCGCGCGCGGAGACCGGCCCGGGTCCGGACCGCGTCGAGCCGGTCCGGGACACGGCCGACGCGCACACCCTCGCGGGACTGCGGCGGATCACCGCCGACCCGCTGCTGCGCGAGGCCGTCAGGGTCGCCAGCGGCAGTCTGTCCGCCGCCCTGGACCGGATCGACGAGGGCATCGACCCCGGCCCGAAGCGGCTTGCGGGCACCGCCCTGTCGGTGACCCGGTACGCGCTGCGGATGGCCGGTCGACCCACCCCGTTCGGCCTGTTCGCGGGCGTGACCGCGGCCCGCCTGGGCGCGTCCGCCCACGTGCGCGTGCACGGCCCCGGCAGCAAGGCGGTCCGCCTGGACGCCGGTCGACTCGACGAGCGGGTGCGGGACTGGCTCGCCGCCCCCGAGGTCCGACGCCGCGTCGACGTCATGCTCAACGACCTGTGCCGGGTGCGCGGCGACCGCCTGATGCTGGCCGGACCCGAACGCGAGATCTCGGTACGACACAGCCCCCTGGTCGCGCACCTGCGGACGATCGCGACCCACCCCGTCCCGTACGAGACCCTGCTCGACCGGGTCGGCGCGGCCTTCCCCGGCGCACCGCGCGATCGCCTCGACGCCTCGGTGGCGCAACTGCTGCGGCACGGCTTCCTGCTCAGCTCGATCACCCCGCACCGCCTGGACGACGCGCTGCTCGATCGCATCGACGGCGCCGTCGAGGACCTGCCGGACGCGGCCCGGGAGTTCCGCGCCACCCGGACCGCCGTACGCGAGTACGAGAAGGCCCGCCCCGGCGAGGGCACCGCGCCCTGGCGCCGGTTGATGGCCCTGGTCGATCCGCACACCGACGCCGCCCATCCGCCGGTCCAGGTGGATCTGCGGATGGACGCCGAACTCACCCTGCCCCGGACCGTGGCCGAGGAGGCGGGCAGCTACGCCGGCGCGATGTGGGCACTGTCCGACGCGTGGGTCACCCACGAACACATGCGCGACTACCGCAACCGCTTCGTCGAGCGGTACGGCACCACCCGCACCGTCCCGCTGGCCGAACTCGTCGACCCGCACCGGGGGCTGGGCTTCCCGACCGGCTACGGCGAACGCCTCGCCGTGGGCGACCGGCCCACCACCGGCTACCGGCCCGGCCGCGACCGACGCGTACTGACCGCCGAACTGGTCCAGGACGCCCTGCTGCGCGAGGACCGTGAACTGCGGCTCACCCCGGAGCTGATCGACCGGCTGGCCGACACCGCACAGTCCGAGCACGGCGAGCCCGCCGCGCCGCCGAACTCGCTCGACCTGTGCTTCCAACTGCTCGCGCACGACGTCGCCGACCTGGACCGGGGCCGGTTCAAGCTGGTCGCCACCCCGCACGCGGGCTCGTGGGTGGCCGGCTCGATGGCCGGCCGCTTCGCCGAACTCACGCACAGTACCGAAGAGTTGGCCAGGCTGGTGCACGCCGCGGCGGACCCCGGCACGCTGCCCGCCCAGGTGACGTTCCGGCCGCACACCGCCCGGGCGCTGAACATGATCCAGGTACCCGAACTGCTGCCCCACCACATCCCGGTCGGGGTGTACGCCGATCGGCGCGATCCGCACTGTCTGGACTGGCGCACGTTGCTCGTGGGCGTCGACGCCCGCGGCCTGACGCTGACCCTGGCCGAGACCGGCCAACGCGTGATGCCCGTGGTGCCGCACATGCTGGCGCTGGATCGCGAGGCGCCCAGGGTGGTCCGGCTGATGGTCGACATCGTCTTCGGCCGGTCCCGGACCTGGACCGGCTGGGACTGGGCGGGCCTGGAGGCGCTGCCACTGCTGCCCCGGGTGAGCTTCGGCCGGGTCGTCGCCGCGCCGCGCCGCTGGACCCCGGACCACGCGATGCGCGCGGCGGTCGAGGATCCGCGCGAGTTCGACCGCGCGCTGCGCGAATGGAGCGATCGATACGGTGTGCCGGACCGGGTCCAGGTGGTGCACTGGGACCGGGTCTACGGGCTCGACCTGGGTGAGTCCTGGCATCGCACGCTGCTGCGCCACGAGGTGCGCAAGGGCCGGCTCGCCCTGTTCGAGGACCTGACCGAAGACGGTCGCGGCTTCGGCTGGGCCGACGGGCACGGCACCGAGGTGGTCCTCCCGCTGACCCGCCGACCCGAGGCCGGCACACCGACCGCGACCGCCCGGGCAACGCCCTCGCGCGGCGCGGAACCTGCCGCCGCCGATTACCGTCTGCCTGGCGAGGACTGGTTGTTCGCAAAGCTGTACGCGACCTCGGACACGCACGACGAGCTGCTCCGGATGCACCTGCCCGCGCTGCTCGCCGAGGTCGGGGAGCGGGTCGACCGCTGGTTCTTCATCCGCTACCTGGACCCCGAGCCGCACATCCGGATCCGGCTGCACGGCGATCCGGCGGCGCTGGCCGAGCACGTGTTGCCGGAACTGGCGCGACGGGTACGGGCGATGCGCGAGGCGGGCGCGATCCGCACGATGGCACTGGACGTGTACGAGCCGGAAACCGAACGCTACGGCGGGCCGGACGCGTTGGCGGCCGCCGAGCGCCTGTTCACGCTGGACAGCAGGTCGGTACTCGCCCAACTGGGCCTGCGGGCACGCGGCGCGCTCGCGGTGCCGGACGAGGTGCTGATCGCGGTCAACCACGCACTGCTCCTGGAGAGCCTGGGCGATTGGGACTGGCCCTCGTGGGTGCGGTACGCGTTCGCCAAGGAACCCGACCAGAGCGCGTTCCGTCGGCATCGCGCCCTGGTCCGGGAGCTGATCCGGCCGGGCCGCACGGCCGCGGCGGTCGGTGAGCGCCTGGGCGTCCCGGCGCTGGCCGAGTTGTGGTCCCGGCCGCCGTACGGCCGGGCGTACGGGGAGATCGTGCTGTCCGACGCGGGTCGCCGACCGGCCGGCGCCGCGCACGAGAACGCCGTACTCGGGCTGTTGCACATGCAGCACAACCGGCTGCTCGGCATCGACCGGGCGGGCGAACAGCGCGGTTACGCGATCCTGCGCGGCATCGCGTGCGACCACCTGGGACGGCTCGCGCACGCGCCGGCGCGGCCCGGTGCCACGAAGGCGGGCGCGACGCGGTCGAGCGTCGCGAACACGGGTGCCACCGGCTCCGCGAGCACGGGTTCCGGTGCCACGAACGACGCGGAGAGGGGCGGTCGGGATGGCTGAACCGACGGCGGCCGGCGGCACGGCGGTGGGCACGAGCACCGAACCCCGCCACGCGGAACGGGCCCGGTCGATCGTGGCCCGGGTGCTCGACCGGCTGGCCGATCCGGCGGCCGTCGCCGCCGACACCGAGGTGCTGGCCGACGCCTCCCGCGACGGCGACGAGCAGCCGCTGTGGACGGACCTGTCGCTCTCCAGCGGGTTCCCCGGCGTCTCCCTGGCCTTCAGCGGCAGCACCCGGCGCGGTCCCGGGCACGCCGAGCGCGCGCACGCCCACCTGGCTCGGGCGATGGCCGTACTGGCCCGGGAGCGCTTCCCGGCGGGCGGCATCTTCACCGGTCCGGGGTCGGTCGCCTTCGCCACCCTGGTCGCACACCGGGCGACCGGCGGGTACGTGAGCGCGCTGACCCGGATGGACGAGCACCAGCGCCGGGTGGTCCGGGCGGCCCTGCCGCGCCCGCGCGGCACCGCACCGCTCGCCACCAACGGCGAGTTCGAGACCGTCCGCGGACTGACCGGGATCGGCCGCTACCTGCTGGCCCGCGACGCCGACGGCGACGAGTTGCGGATGGTGCTGTCCTACCTGGTCGGGCTGGCCGAAGGCGAGATCCTCCACCGCGGTCGCAAGGTGCCGCGCTGGTGGACCCTGGCGGCGCCCAAGCTGGGCCAGGAGGTCGAGATGCCCGCCGGGCATCTGAACCTGGGCCTGTCGCACGGCGTCGCGGGACCGCTGGCACTGCTCGCGCTGACCTGGCGCGCGGGCGTACGGGTGCCGGGGCAACCCGCCGCGATCGAGCGACTGGTGGCGCTGCTGGCCCGATGCGCGGTCCCCGCCGGCGACGGCCTGTGGTGGCCGGCCTATCGCACCCTGGAGCAGTGGGCTTCCGAGCCCGACCCCGACTCCCCGGCACAGCGCCCGTCCTGGTGCTACGGCGTCCCCGGGGTGTCGCGCGCGGTGCAGTTGGCGGCGCTCGCCCTCGACCGGCCCGACTGGCACGAACTCACCCGGCGTTCGGTGTCCGGTCTGCTCGGCACTCCGATCGCGGAGTGGGGCATCGACGATCCGGCGCTGTGCCACGGCTGGGGCGGACTGATGCACCTGCTCGGTCTGCTGGCCGAACACCTCGACGACGCCCGACTACCCGCCGTCCGGGACGAGTTGGCCGCGTTGGTGCTCGCCCAATATCGTGACGAGTACCGCTTCGGCTTCCGCTCGACGATGACCCGCGCCGCGCAGGGCGTGGACGTACCGGCGTTCCTGGAGGGTGCCGCGGGGGTCGTGCTCGCCCTGGACGCGTACGCCGAGGGTCGCACGACGGCGGGCTGGGACCAGGCGCTCCTGGTGGTGTGACGCCGGTGCGCGGAGAGGGGTCAAAAGCCGGATGGTCCCGTGTACGTTCCCCTGCCATGGACTCTTCCAGCGGTATATCGGCCGCTCCGCCCGGATCCGGCGGGCCTGCTCGATCCCCCGGCGCCTCCCGCCCCGGGGGCCGGCCCCGGAACGCGCTCGTGGTGGTCGTGCTCGCCCTCCTGGCCGCCCTCGTCCCGTCCACGGCCTCCGTCGCCACAACCACCCACGCCACCGCGGCCACCCTCACCGCCGCGGAGCAACGGTGGGGCAACGACCGGCTCGATCAGGTCACTTCGCTGACCACGCACAACTCGTTCACCAACTACGAGGACTCGCGGTGGTCCTCGGTCAACCAGTCCGAGTCGGTGCGCGGACAGTTGGATCGCGGCGTGCGCGGGCTGATGCTCGACACGCACTGGTACGAGCACAGCACCGGTCTGTGCATCATCAGCTTCGGCAGCGACTGCTACCCGAGCGACGTGTACCTGTGCCACGGCGACTGCAAGGCGTTCGCGGGGGTGACCTACGCGTTGCCCCGGCAGAGCTTCGCGGCGACGATGCAGACCGTGGTGGACTTCCTGAACGCGAATCCGCTGGAAGTGGTGACCGTGTTCCTGGAGGACTACGTCGACACCGATCGGCTGCGTCGATCCCTGGAGCGGGTGCGCGGGCTGCCGGAGCTGCTCTTCCGGCCGGACACCGCCGGGGTGCGGGACACCGGCTGGCCGAGGGTGGCGGACCTGGTCACCGCGAACAAGCGGCTGCTGGTGTTCTCCGACAAGCCCGGCAAGGAGGGCCTGGGGGTGATGTACGACAAGGAGTGGACCGTGCAGAACTACTGGAGTCTGGGCGACCTGGGCAACGACCTGGCCTGCACGAGCCGATGGTCGGACGTGCCGCTGAACCGAACCGAGCCGGGCTTTCGTCGGTTGTTCGTGATGAGTCACTTCCGCAATGTGCCGACGATCGGGACGGCTGCCCTGGACAACGGGACCAAGCTGCGTGATCGCATCGCACAACAGTGCGGGACGGCCGCGGGCCGGAGTCCGAACTTCGTCGCCGTGGACTTCCATCGGCAGTCCGACGGGAGCGGGCGTTCGCCGGCATCGATCGTCGCGGAGCTGAACGCGGGCTGAGCGGTCCGGCGGGTCGGGGCCGTACGGGTGACCGGGCCGGGCCGCACGCCCGGGCCCGACCCGCACGAATGGGCGAGCGGGAGCGGAGGGGCGGGCCGAAGCGCACGGGCTCCGACGGCGGCGTTGACCGGCGACACGAGGGTGCCGGTCGAACCGCCGTCGGAACGCTCCGTCGGGACCCCCGAGGCGTTCCGTCGCGGCGCCCCCGGTCGGACCGCCCGGCGCGGGCGGTCCGACCATCGCATCCGACCGGGTGGTCCTCAGGCGCGCTTGGCGGTGCGAGCGCTCGTCGTGCGCTTGGCCCCGGTCGTCTTGCGGCCGGGCGTGCTGCGCGTGGTGGGCTTGGCGGTGGTCTTCTTGGCGGTGGTCTTCTTCGCCGCCGCCGTCGCGGTGGTCTTCTTCGCGGTGGTCTTCTTGGCGGTGGTCTTCTTCGCCGCGGTCGTCTTGGCGGCCGTGGTCTTCGCGGCCGCCCTGGGGGTGGCCTTCTTCGCCGTGGTCTTGCGGGCCGGGGCGGCGGTCTTGGCCGCGGTGGCCCGCGTGGTCGCCTTCTTGGCCGTCTTCTTGGCGGTGGCCTTCTTCGCGGTCGTCTTCTTGGCCGCGGCCTTCTTGCCCGCGACGGTGGTACCACCGGTCACCGTGCCCGGCGAGGCCTTCTTGATCGCGGTCTCGCCCCGGGTGAGCTTCTTGGTGCCGCCGGTGAGGTCCTTGAAGCCCTGGCCGGGGCGGAAGCGCGGCACGGAGGTCTTCTTGACCCGAACCCGTTCGCCCGTCTGGGGGTTACGGGCGTACCGGGCGGCGCGCTCGACCTTCTCGAACGAGCCGAAGCCGGTGACCGAGACCCGGTCCCCGGCGACGACCGAACGGATGATGGTGTCCAGGACCGCGTCGACCGCTTCCTCGGCCGCAGCCCGGCCGCCGAGCTTGTCGGCGATGGCTTCGACGAGTTGTGCCTTGTTCATGAGACGCCTTTCGTGGTGCGGGGGTACCGATCGCTTTCGATCGGCCGGACCATCCGACCGATCGGGTCGAACGCCGTTGCGCCAGTACCCATTTCCATGACTGTAACTCTCCGTCACACGGGGGGCATTTCGAACCGCAGCAAAGTGGTGCTCGAAACACCCCCTTGGATCAACGACGAGGGCCCGTGCGGAGATCCGCGCAACGCTCCACAAATCCTGGTGCCCGGTCCCGATGTTGATCGAGCGAGGGGCGGTTTCCCCTTGTGGCACAAGGCCCGAGGCGGTGCGGACCGGTCGTGATCCCGACCCGGCGGCGGCCTTCGGGGGGTGCGGTAATCGGGAAATACGCGCCGACTCGCGCATCCGCCGAACGGATTTCGCACATTCGGCGTGGCAACGGCCGTTCGTGGCCCTGATCCGCGCTCCGAGCCGCCGGCAACTCACCGAATCCGACCCACAATCGATCGTCCGCGTCCCGCGTCCTCCGGAACCGCCGGGCAACCCTCGAATCGGCCGTCGCCGGACCTTCCTCGACCGCCCGAAAGGGCCTTTGACGTGCACCGATACCGGTCCGCCGGATATCTTGCCGGACCGCCGGAAGGCGCGCTTCGATGCCCGGCGGGCGAATCGACCATCCCGGCCGGATTCCGCACCGCTCGGTGGGCCGCGCACGCCCGCCCGGCAGGGCTTTTCGGCTCCCCCGGGGTCGCCTAGACCCCTTCCGGCCGCTGACCCGGCCAGTCCAGTTTCAGGCGTTGCAGCTTCGGCAGTTGGGCGACCACGAGGTCGTACGAGTCCTCGATCAGGTCCCGCACCAGCGTCTCCGGCAGCGAGCCGTCCAGGGTCACGGTGTTCCAGTGCCGCTTGTTCAGGTGGTAGCCGGCCTCGATCGCCGAATGCTCGGCGCGCAGCCGGATCGCGAGTTCCGGGTCGCACTTCAGGCTCACCCGCAACGGCTCCGGGTCGGTCAGCACCGAGAACGCGAAGATCTTGCCGCCCACCTTGAACGTGGACAGGTCGGGACTGCGCCCGAACGGAAACTCCTCCACGGCCCCGTTGAACCCGAGGCACATCCCCCGGAGCCGTTCCGCGCCCATCATCGGCAACCCCTGCTTGTCGACCATCCCGCCAGTATGGCGCCCGTCCACCGCACTAAAGTGCGACCGCGACGGGCCCGAGCGGGGCCCATCCGCCGAGGAGGAGGACCATGACGAACCCGCTGATCGCCGCCGTGGGCGATCGGGAACCGCAGATCGACCCCGGCGCGTTCGTGGCCCTGAACGCGACGGTGATCGGTGCCGTCACCCTCGCCGTCGGCGCGAGCGTCTGGTACGGCGCGGTGCTGCGCGGCGACGCCGAATCGATCGTGGTGGGCCCGGACACCAACATCCAGGACAACTGCACCGTGCACAGCGACCCGGAGTTCCCGACCGTGATCGGCGCCCGCGTGTCCGTCGGCCACAACGCGGTGCTGCACGGCTGCACGATCGAGGACGACGTCCTGGTCGGGATGAACTCCACCGTCCTCAACGGCGCGCACGTCGGCGCGGGCGCCCTGGTCGCCGCCGGCGCCGTGGTCCCTCAGGGCATGCGGGTGCCGCCCGGCGTGCTGGTGGCGGGCGTACCGGCCAAAATCAAGCGCGAACTCACCGAGGACGAGCGCGCCGGCATCAAGGTCAACGGTGCCGGATACCGATTCCTGGCCCAAGCCCACGGCGAGATCACCCCGCGCTGACGTGCGTTCCGGTCCGCCGACGTCCGTTCCCGCTGCGCCGAACCCCGCCGGGTTCGGCGGAGTTCGCGCGTCGGCACGCGCGCCGCGTCCCGGTGTTGCGCGGACCCGTGTCGCGGAACACCGCATCCAACCCCACCGCCGGCCGGCGCGCAAGGGCGCCCCGGCCGGCGGTGGTCGGCGCGCCGCCGGAACCCGAGGTCCCGGGCGTCCGTCCTCCGGATCCTCGATCCGGGTCGAGCGCCGCGCCCGACACCCCCATGCCTCACCGCCGCCGTCGCCGAACCGACCCGGCCGCGCGCCGGCCCATCCGGCCCTCTTCGCGGCTTTCGCCCGTGCTTCGGTGCCGGCTTGAATTCGGCCTCCCACCAGGCAATTTGTCCCAGCCATACGTGACCGTATGGATGCGGAGAGTGGGGTGCGAATCATCACCAAACACCGCATCAAAGACTTCTGTTCATCCATAACCGGAACCGGGCCTTCGACTTGACGCCGGTACGACGAGCCCATGATCGTGTTCCGGCCGCCGGTGTTCCGCGAAGGACTCTCGACGGAGCCGGCCGGACAACCCTCATGCGGAAGGGCTACCGATGGGCCGATTTTGGAATCTCAAGACGCAGAACTCATCCGACAAAATCTCGCGGCCGTCGCCCCCCAGGCCGCAGATGTCACGTCCCACTTCTACGCTCTCCTGTTCCTGCGGCAACCCGCGCTGCGCGACCTGTTCCCCCCGGCGATGGACGTCCAGCGCGACCGTCTGCTGCACGCACTGATCCGCATCGTCGGTGACCTGGAGAACGCTCCGGCACTGAGCGGATTCCTCGGCCAACTCGGTCGTGACCATCGCAAGTTCGATGTCATCGCCGAGCACTACGACCTGGTCGGCGAGTGCCTGGTCGCCGCGCTCGCGCGATTCAGCGGCGACACCTGGAACGACGCCGTGCAGTCCGCCTGGGTGCGCGCGTACGGCGCCGCGGCGGGCATCATGATCGGCGCGGCCGACGAGGATGCCCGGACCAACCCCCCACACTGGGCCGCGGAGATCGTCGCACACGAGAAGCCCGCCGACGACATCGCCGTGGTCACGGTGCGTCCGGACGTACCGTTTCCCTACCGGGCGGGCCAGTACACGTTCCTGGAAACCCCGTGGTGGCCACGGGTATGGCGGGCGTACTCGATCGCCAACGCGCCCGACCCGCAGGGCCTGCTCACCTTCCACGTGCGCTCGGTGCCGGCGGGTTGGGTGAGCAACGCCCTGGTACACAAGGCGAAACCGGGCGATCGGATCAAACTTGGCGCCGCCATGGGCGAGATGGTCGTCGACCACCTGGCACCCAACCCGGTGTTGTGCGTGGCGGGCGGTACGGGACTGGCGCCGCTGAAGGCCATGGTCGAGGAAATGGCCTACTACGGCACCGATCGTTTCGTCGACCTGTTCTACGGCGCCAGCGCGCACAGCGGCCTGTACGGGCTCGAAGACCTGCTGCGGCTGTCCCAGCGGGTGTCCTGGCTGCGGGTGCGGCCCGCGCTCGACGACCTGACCTTGGCGGGGATCAGCGGAGGGGTCTCCGACGTGGTCAAGGAATACGGGCCTCGCTACGACTGCGACGCGTACCTGAGCGGGCCGCCCGCGATGGTGCTGGACAGTGCGCGCGTGTTGCGCAGGCTCGGCCTGAGCCGCAGACAGATCCACCACGACCCGGTCGTCGGGGCGTACGCCACCGACGTCGCGGCCGAGTCGGCCACCCCGGTCGGCGCGGAGGTGCCGGGCTGATCCTTCGGCCGCCGACGCCCACGCGTACCCCACCAGATCCGAAACAGGCTCCCGCGACCCCGTGGTCGCACCGAGCCGGTTCCCAGGAGAACCTTGACCGAGCAGAGCATCACCCGGCTCCGCGGTGATCAGCCGTCGTGCCCCGAACCGCGCCACGAGGTACCCGCCCCGCCCGCCCCGCCCGCCCCACCCGCCCAGCCCGCGCGTCCGCACGGCACCGTGGATCTCGCGCAGGCCCTCTCGTTCCTGGACCGCTTCCATCAGGAGAGCAACTCGCCCACCGATCCCGAGGCCCGCCGGCGAGAGATCGCCGAGCAGATCCGCGAGACCGGCACCTACACCCACACCTCGGCCGAACTCACCTGGGGCGCCCGGGTCGCCTGGCGCAACTCGGCCCGCTGCATCGGCCGGTTGTACTGGAACAGCCTGTCCGTGCGCGACCGCCGGCACGTCAGTCGCCCGGACGAGGTGGCCGCCCAGTGCGCGGGGCACCTGCGCGAGACCTGGCGCGGCGGCCGGATCCGGCCCACGATCACCGTCTTCGCGCCCGACACCCCCACCGGGCCGAAGGTGCGGATCTGGAACGAGCAGCTCATCCGCTACGCCGGCTACCGCCGGGCGGACGGCAGCCTCGTGGGCGACGGCCGCAACCTGGGCATCACCGAACTCGCGTGCGAACTCGGCTGGCACGGGGCCGGCACCGACTTCGACCCGCTACCGCTGATCGTCGAGGACGAGGGCGGCGGACTCCGCGCGTACGCACTGCCCTCGGACGCGATCCGCGAGGTGGAATTGTCCCATCCCGAGCACCCCGGGTTCGCCGCGCTGGGCCTGCGCTGGCACGCGATCCCGGCGATCTCCAACATGCGCCTGGAGATAGGCGGCGTCTCCTACAGCGCGGCGCCGTTCAACGGCTGGTACATGGGCACCGAGATCGGTGCCCGCAACCTGGTCGACGCGGATCGCTACGACATGCTCCCGGCGATCGCCGCGCTGTTCGGCCTGGACACCTCCAGCGAGCGCACGCTGTGGCGGGACCGTGCCTTGATCGAGCTCAACCGTTCCGTGCTGCACTCGTTCGACGCGGCCGGGGCGACCATCACCGACCACCACACCGAGTCCGACCGCTTCCTGCGTCACGTGCAACGCGAGGCGGAGGCGGGCCGCACGTGTCCGGCGGACTGGAGTTGGATCGTGCCGCCCGTCTCCGGCGGCCTGACGCCGGTCTATCACCGCTACTACGACGACTACGACGAGACCACCCATAGCCCGGCCTTCCTGCTCGACGAGGCGGCCGCCGGCCGCTCGGCGGGCCGGCACCCCTGACCCGCCCGCCGGTCGGGCGATCGAGTGAATCCGGCGGACCGGGCGCATCCCGCCCGGTCCGCCGGAGCCGGGAGCACAGGGCCCGGTCCGCCCCCGGGCGCCCGCCACTTGGGTGTTTCGCCGATGTCGGGGCGGGAAATCTCGGGGGCCGCGGTCGCGATGAGGCTCCGGCCGACGCGTCCCCCACGGCGCGTCGTGGCATCAGGTGAAGGAATGGATCGATGGCAACAGGCAAAGTGAAGTGGTTCAATGCGGATAAGGGCTTCGGCTTCATCGAGCAGGACGACGGCAGCCCGGACGTATTCGTACACTTCTCGGCCATCCAGAGCACCGGCTTCCGGCAGTTGGAGGAGAACGACCGGGTCGAGTTCGACGTCACCCAGGGCCCCAAGGGTCCCCAGGCGGAGAATGTCAGCGTCCTCAAGGGCTGACACGGCGCCAGTCGATCGGTCGACCACCGGGGCATCTTCGGGCCCTCGTTCCGAAGATGCCCCGGTTCACGTTCCGGGCCGCGGCGGCGCGGGTCGCCGCGGGCGGGTCCGACGCCGGTGCGGCAGGCGTGCGTTCAGCCGCGGGCGGGTGTGTCCCGGGTCGGGTCGCGGCGGTCCCGGCGGCGGACGATGGTGAGGCCGACGAAACCGGCGACGGTGAGTGCGGCGGTGAGCACCGACAGGGACAACAACAGGTCGACCGTGCCCTGACGGTCGTTCCACGGGTACGACGGGACCGTTGCGCCGTCACCGAACTCGGTGGTGTCGACCATCGACTTCCGCACCCGTACGCCGAACCACACCGCGCCGGCGACCACCGCGGACAGTCCGCTCAGCCCGGCCGACACGAGCGGCGCGAGGTACCAGGCGCCGTGCGGACGCACCGGCACGGGCACCGGCGAGGGGGACGGCGGCTGCCACGCCGGGGGCGGCGGGGTCGGATACGACCGGCGGTTGATCATGGACCACATCCTGGGTCGGCGCCGGATCGGCCGGCCTGAGTACGCGTACTCGGATTCGCGTCGCGTTCACGCCCGGACGATAGGTTCTCCTGCGCACTTGCGTGATCACTCGGGGAAGGTCTCATCGGCATGTCGCGAAGATTGTCGCCGTCCGGCGGCGGACGCATCGAACTCGAGCACTTCCGGTGGTGCCCGTGCTGAGCGCGGCCGACGCCGATGTGAACCCCGCCGTGTTGTGGCCGGCCACCGCGATCACCGCGCTCCTGCTCACCCTCGGACTGGCCTGGGGCGCCCGGCGGTTGCTCGGGCTGCCGGTGGGCACGCGCCGCACACTCGCCGCGGGACTGCTCGGACTCGTGGTGTCGTGGGCACTCGGCGGCAGCGTCCAACGGCACAATCCCGGCGTATTCATGACCATCACGCTCGGTGTGGCGCTGCTCGCCGCGATGACCTTCATCGTGGTGACCGAGGCGCTCGTCCCGAGCGGATCGTGGCCGGGCACGGTCGAGTTCGTCCGGGGACTGCGCCGCCGCTTCGCGCGCGGACGCCGCTACTCGCAGATCAGTCGGATCGCGGCCAGGCACGGACTCGGGCCCTACCTGCGCGGGCGCCGGGCCGATCGCACGAGCCGGCGGGCCGGCCTGGCCCGCTCGTTGCAGGAGGCGCTCCAGGACGGCGGGGTCACCTTCGTCAAGCTCGGCCAGGTGTTGTCCACCCGCCGCGACCTGCTGCCGGTCGAGTTCGTGGACGCGCTCGCGCTGCTCCAGCACCGCGTCGCGCCCGCGCCCTGGGCGGAGGTGGAGCGGGTTCTGACCGCCGAACTGGGCGCGCCGGTGACCGAGGTGTTCGCCGAGTTCGATCCCGAGCCGCTCGCGGCCGCGTCGATCGCCCAGGTCCATCGCGCCCGGCTGCGTTCCGGCGCGGAGGTGGTGGTCAAGGTGCAGCGCCCGGGGATCGGACCGATCGTCGAGCGGGATCTGGACATCCTGGCCCGGCTGGCGACGAGCCTGGACCGGCGCACCACATGGGGGCGCGCGCTGGGCCTGGTCGAGCTCGCCGACGGCTTCGCGGTGGCGCTGCGGGAGGAGTTGGACTTCCGGATCGAGGCGCGCAACACCGCCGCGGTGACCGCCGCCGGCGCCGGACGGCGCGACGCCCGGCTGATCCTGCCCGGACTGCATCCCGAGCTGAGCACCGCACGGGTGCTGGTGCTCGACCGGCTGGACGGCATACCGCTGGGCGACGCCATCGCGACGCTGGACGAGCGCGGGGTCGATCGGGGCGAGTTGGCCCGGATGTTGTTGGGCGAGTTGTTGCGGCAGCTCATGTTCGACGGGATCTTCCACGCCGACCCGCACCCGGGCAACATAATGTTGCTCGCCGACGGCCGGTTGGCGCTGCTCGACTTCGGCTCGGTGGGCCGGATCGACGCGCAACTGCGGGCCGGACTCCAGGAACTGCTGCTCGCGCTCGGCCGCGCCGATCCGGCCGCGATGTCCGACGCGCTGCTCCAGGTGGTGACCCGCCCGGCGGAGTTGGACGAGCAGCGGCTGCAACGCGCGCTGGGCCAGTTCATGGCCCGCCATCTCAGCGCGGGCCTGGCGCCGGATCTGGCCATGTTCACCGACCTGTTCCGGCTGGTGTCCGCGTTCGAGTTGACCGTGGCACCGGAGATCGCCGCCGTCTTCCGGTCGTTGGCCACCGTCGAGGGCACGCTGACCGGGATCGAACCTGGCTTCGACATCTTCGCCGAGGCGCGCGGCTACGCGACCAAGCACGTCACCGACCGCTTGGAGCCGGCCGGTCTGCGCGATGCCGCGGCCAGTGAACTGATGCATCTGCTACCGGTGTTGCGCCGCCTTCCGCGTCGCTTCGAGCGGGTGACGGGCGCGCTGGAGGAGGGTCGGCTGGGGGTCAACGTCCGGTTGTTGGCCGACGAACGCGACCGCCGCGTGCTCACGTCCATGCTGCATCGGACGCTGCTGACGGTGCTCGGCGCGACGGCCGGGATCATGGCCGTGCTGCTGCTGGGCACCGAGGGCGGGCCGCGGGTGGGCGACAGCGTGGGCCTGTACCAACTGTTCGGCTACAACCTGCTGGTGGTGAGCTGCGTCCTGGTCCTGCGCGTGTTGTTCGGCATCTTCCGGGCGGAACGCGCGGACGCGCGAACATGACGTCGGGGCCGGTGGCGGGCTCCGACACGGAAGTCGGCTACCTTCCGCCCGCGGTCGGAGACGCTCGGGTAGCTTGACCGTTTCATGATCGTTTCGTTCGGCGTCATGCCGTCCCACACCACTCGGCCACCCCAGGGGGACCCTCGATGAAGCGTTGGCCCGCAGCCCTCGTCCTCGCGTTCGGCATCACCATAGGCGCCGGCGGCGCCCAGACCGCGGTCGCCGCCACGTCGCACGCTCCCGCGTGCGTGGCCGACGCCTCGCCCGGACACACCCGCCGACACCTGCCGGACGCGGAGATCTTCGTCACCGACAACACCGCGGTGATCAGCGACCCGAACGATCCCCGGCTGGACACCCCCTTGAACCGGTTCGCGTGCGAGGTGCGGGCGATCGTCCGCGCACATGGCGCCGACCCGGAGAAGTCCTCGCTGCTCGACGGCGTGTTCTGGTCCGGCGACCTGCAGAGCACCACCTACGAGCGCTCGCGCGAGTTCGACGTCGACGACATCGACGCCGCGCGGCTCCACCACATCGCCGAGGTGCTGCGCAAGCGCTACGCGCAGGAGTCGGTGCTGACGTTCGAGTACCTGCGCGCCGACTCGCCGCGTGCGGACGCGATCGAGGTCGAGGTGCCGGGCGTGACCGTACAGCGCCTGCACGACGGGCTGGCCGCCGACCCCGAGGCGCGCGACCGCCTGTTCGGCGGCTCGGTCACCGTGCGCGGCGGCAAACTGATCCTGGTCGCGGACCGCGCGGACACCGACCTGGTCCGCCGCTTCGTCGGCACCCTGGGTGGCGACTGGTCCAAGGCCACGATCCACCACGGCGATCGCGAGTTCGTCGGGTAGCCGGGTCGGTCGGGTCGGGGTCGGGGTCGGAACGGGCCAACGGCTCCGGAACATCGAAACCATGCCCGACGCGCAGGCCGCCGCGGCGGCGGCCTGCGCGTCGGGAAGCCCTGCCGGCGAGGTGATCCGTCTTGCCCGGCGATCCGGCCGCTGCTTTCTTCGAGGATCGAACTGCCTTGATTGTGACGGGATTTGCTCAGGCGGTGCCGACCCGCCGGCCGGGCCGGGAGACGGGGCCCGATTCTTGGTGTTTTCGATCTTTCACGGTAATGATTCGGCTATGTCACGCACCTTTGAGGATCTGTTGGCCGAGGCCGAGTCGGCCTCCGTGGAAGGCTGGGACTTCTCCTGGCTCGACGGGCGGGCCACCGAAGCGCGCCCCTCGTGGGGTTACCAGCGACTGATGGGCGAGCGGCTGGGGGGCGTGGCGGCGGCGCTGGACATCCAGACCGGCGGCGGCGAGGTGCTCGCCGGGGCGCCCAAGTTGCCGACGACGATGGTCGCCACCGAGTCCTGGCCGCCGAACCTGGCCAAGGCCACCCGGTTGTTGCACCCGCTCGGCGCGGTCGTGGTCGCCGATCCGGACGAGCCACCGCTGCCGTTCGCCGACGCCGCGTTCGACCTGGTCACCAGTCGGCATCCGGCCACGGTGTGGTGGGCCGAGATCGCCCGCGTGCTGCGCCCCGGCGGCACGTACCTCGCCCAACACGTCGGTCCCGCGTCGGTGTTCGAGCTGGTCGAGTACTTCCTCGGGCCGCAGCCCGAGGCCCGCGAACATCGGCACCCCGACACCGAGAGCGCCGACGCGCGGGCGGTCGGGCTGGAGATCGTGGATCTGCGCTCGGAGCGGTTGCGGATGGAGTTCTTCGACATCGGCGCGGTGGTCTACTTCCTGCGCAAGGTGATCTGGATGGTGCCCGGCTTCACCGTGGACGCCCACCGGGACCGGCTCCGTGACCTGCACGAACTCATCGAACGGGACGGCCCGTTCGTCGCCCACTCGGCGCGGTTTCTGATCGAGGCGCGTCGGACCGGCTGAGTGGATCCCAGGTGGTCGGAGTCGGTCGCGGCCGGTCGGAGCCGAACCGACCGGCCGATCGGAGCCGGACGGCGGACGGGCCCGGCTGGGTCGGACCCGTCCGCGGACGGCCGCCGGTGGGTCAGGCGAGCGCGACCAGGTCCAGGTAGTCCGTGCTCCACAGGTCCTCGGCGGCGTCCGGGAGCAGCAGCACCCGATCCGGGCGCAGCGCCTCGATCGCGCCCCGGTCGTGGGTGACCATCACGATCGCGCCGGGATAGGTGCCGACCGCCGCGAGCACCTCGTCCCTGGAGGCCGGGTCGAGGTTGTTGGTGGGCTCGTCGAGCAGCAGCACGTTGGCGCCCGAGTGGACCAGGCCGGCCAACGCGAGCCGGGTCTTCTCGCCGCCGGAGAGCACCTCGGCCCGCTTGTCCGCGTCGTCCCCGGTGAACAGGAACCCGCCCAGCACCTGCCGTACTTCACCGTCGCTCAGGTGCGGGGCCGCCGCTGCCAGGTTGTCGCGGACCGAACGGGAGAGGTCCAGGGTGTCGTGTTCCTGGGCGAAGTAGCCCAGGCGCAGCCCGGTGCCGGCCACCACGCGCCCCCCGTCCGGCGTCTCGTGCCCGGCGAGGACGCGCAGCAGGGTGGTCTTGCCGGCACCGTTGAGGCCGAGTACGACCAGCCGGCTGCCTCGGTCGACGGCCAGGTCGACGCCGGTCAACACGCGGTGGTCGCCGTAGGACTTGGTCAGGCTGATCGCGCCCAGCGGAATGCGCCCGCAGGGGGCCGGTTCGGGCAGCCGGATGCGGGCATGCCGGTCGGCGTGCCGGGCCGGTTCCAGGTCGGCCAACATCCGGTCCGCGCGGCGGGCCATGTTGCGCGCGGCCACCGCGGTCGCGACGTTGGCGCGCATCCGGTCCGCCTGGGCGTGCAGGGACGCGGCCTTGCGTTCGGCGTTGGCCCGCTCGCGGGTCCGCCGGCGTTCGTCCGCGGCGCGCTGCGCGAGATGGCCGGACCACCCGGTGTTGTGCACATCGAGTGCGGCGCGCTGCGGGTCGAGGTGGAAGACCCGGTTGACGGTGGCGGCAAGCAACGAAGTGTCGTGGCTGATCAGCACCAGACCGCCCCGGTGGGCGAGCAGAAAGCCGCGCAGCCAGTCGATCGAGTCGGCGTCGAGGTGGTTGGTCGGCTCGTCCAGGAGCAGCGTGCCGTGGTCGGCGAACAGGATGCGGGCCAGTTCGACGCGGCGCCGTTGGCCGCCGGAGAGCGTGCCGACGGGTTGGTCCAACACCCGTTCCGGCAGGCCGAGGCCGGCCGCGACCCGGGCCGCCTCGGCCTCGCCCGCGTACCCGCCGCGCGCCTGGAATTCCGCCTCGGCCCGAACGTAGGCGCGCATCGCCCGCTCCAACGCGGCCGGGCCGACCGCGTCGGCCGGCGCGGTCTCGGCCGCCCGCAACGCGCGGTCCGCCCGGTCCAGGCCGCGTGCGGATCGGATCCGGTCGGTGACGGTGACCGTGCGGTCGGCCGCGCGGGAGTCCTGGGGCAGGTGGCCGAGCGAGCCGGTACGGGTGACGGTTCCGGCGGCCGGCCGGACCCTGCCGGCCACGGTGTCCAGCAGGGTGGTCTTGCCCGCGCCATTGCGGCCGACCAGGCCGATCCGGTCGCCGGGGGCGATGTGGAAGTTGACGTCGGACAGCAGCAGGCGGGCGCCGACGCGTACGTCGACACCGCGAAGGGTGATCATGGAATTACGCTCCGAGATGGCAAGAGGACACACGGGTGACGTGTAAGCGGGTCCTCTTGCTAGGACAGTCGGGGCGTAGACATGGGGGTCAGGCTAACAACCCACGCCCGGTGGCTGTCCAAGCCTTTTTGATCGCGTACGGAGGCGGGCGCTTCGTGTACCGGGCCGACGAGCGGGCCGTGCCGGTCGGGCCCGGCGTACGGGTCCGGGCGGGTGACAGGGCGTAGCCCGGGGGCGGTCTCCGCGTTGAGCAGGGTATGACGCACACTCGACGCATTCTGGCCGGCATTCTGCTGACCGCGGGGGCCGCCGCGCTCGCCGCGCCGGTCGCGAACGCCGCACCCGGTACGGACATCGCCCTGAACACCCCGCACCACACGCCGCCGGCGACCGACGGCGCCGACGCGGCCCTCGACGCCACGGTGTCCTCGCTGATGGGCGGCCTCAAGCACTGACACCGGCCCCGGCCCCGACCCGGACCCGCGAGCCGGACGGCGGCGGACGTTTCCCGACGGGAGGCGACCGCCGCCCGGCACCGACGTGGGCACGGAACGTGTCGGACGCGACGGTCCGGCCTTCGGCCGGATCAGGCCGATCTGCTGCTCGACGCCCTGATCGCCGAGGGCCCGGCGGCCGACCTGCGCGCGGGCTACGCGGATCCGTTCTCCGCCGCGCTGCATTGCAGGGTGATCGGCGTCCCGTTCGCGGACCGGCGGCGACTGATGGCGGGCCTGGGCATCGCGTTCGTGACCAGTCCGCGGGTCTTCGAGGGAGTGGGCGCTAACCGGCGCAAGGATCACGCGTACATGCGCGCCCGGCTGAACGCGCCCGCCGCCGAACAGAGCGGACTGCCACTTGATCGGCCTCGGCCCGGCCGACGTGCCGCCCCGCACGTCGGCCGGGTCCGGGATCCGCGGCGCGGGGGTGGGCCGACGGGAGCGTGTCGGCCCACCCCTGCCGTCAGCGGAGCGCGGGGACCACCGACGCGGCGGCCGGACTGGCGGGCTTGGCGGACTTGCCACCGGTGCCTGCCGACGTGGATGGCCGGCGGGTGCCGGTCGAGGTCGCCGTGGAGGTCGAGGTGGAGGTCGACGACGCGCTCGCGCTCGGGCCGGTGACGCCGGCACTGCCCGTGGACCCGCTCGGAGTCGCCTTCTTGCCTCGCTCGGGCAGCGGCGGCGGGGTCGCGGTGGGCGCGTCCCGGTCCCCGGCGCTGCCGGGCGGTCGGGCGACGGCGAGGTCCGGCCGGGTCGGGTCGGTGATCACGAACGTCTTCACCGGCTGCTTGGCCTTCTTCACCGTCGTGGGCTTGGATCCGGTCCGCTTCCAGGAGGCGTCGGCGGTATCGAGACGTACGTGGGCGGCGTCCTTCTCCGGCCCGGCCAACGGATTCCCGCAGTTGCACTTGACCACCGGCTGCCCGAGCTCGTCGATCAGCACCGCGGTACCGGCTTGGAGGATCGCGTCGAAGGCCACCAGCGCCCCGTTCTTGAGCGTGTGATTACGCACGAGGGTGTCGGTGCGCAGCACGACCGGGGTGAGCCGCGTCACGAACGCGCGGATGGCGGGTGTGCCGGCGACCTTGAGCACCTTCATCCACCGGGTCGCGGGCACCAGGTTGGCGGCCAGGCCGAGGAATTGGATCAACTGCTCCTTGTCGCAGATCCGCGCCTTGTTGGAGCCGCCGAACAGACCGGGGGTGTCGCCGGACAGCTTGGCGGCGGACACCTTGGGACGCAGACCGAGCGCGTCCAGCCCGAAGTTGACCGAGAAGAACGGATCGGCGCCCAGGTCGCCCGCCACGACCCCGACCACCTTCGACACCTTCGCGTCCGCACAACCGGACGCGGCACCGAGCAGCAGCGCACACGCGGTGAACACGGCGACCAGCGCGGCGTACCAGGGGCGACGGCGAACCCGTCCATCGACGCCTCCGGTTCGCCTTCGCGCAGGCGGTGGCCAAGCCTCCATCGCATCCCCCCGAGACGACGGCGCGGAACCTCCCGGTCCGCCCTCACCTTCATGAT
The DNA here is from genome assembly GCF_044460165.1 of Embleya sp. NPDC050154. NCBI lineage: Bacteria > Bacillati > Actinomycetota > Actinomycetes > Kitasatosporales > Streptomycetaceae > Embleya > Embleya sp. NPDC050154. Next base: position 729,375 of record NZ_JBITJP010000001.1, on the reverse strand, counting down.
GCGACAAATCGCCCCGTGCGGTGGGCCAATTCCCCATCTTTCACAACCCGACCGCACCACGCGCGCGGCGAGCCGGCGGGGGCGGACGGTCCGGGGCGGGCGAAGGCGACGGGGGCGGGTGGTCCGAGCGAAGGAGCTTATGGGAGCGGGGAGTTGGGGGTTGCCGCGGCAACTGGCGCGGGCTGAGCGAAGAGCCGAACGCCCGGGTCGACGGGCGGTTGGGGGCGAGGCCCGGGATTCGACCGCTCACGGGAGCCGGGGCGTGGCGAACGCGGCGGGCCGGGTGGGCCGGACGAAAGAACGCCTGGGGGTGGGGAGTTGCGCCGCGCAGCGATGCGCAGCGGTGGCGCGCGGGCTGGACGGAGGCCCGGATGCGCGGGTCGGTGGGGCGATGGGGTGAAGCCCGGGGTTCAGCCCCGGACGAGCGCGGCGATCGCTTCCGGGATCGGGGTCGGGCCCTCGACCAGGTCCAACGTGCGGCCGGCTGTGGCCGGTTCGTCCAGGAGTGCCGCCAGGACCGCGGCGACGTCGTCGCGGGTGACCGCGCCGCGGTCGGTGTGCTCGGCGAGGGTGACCAGGCCGGTGCCCGGGTCGTCGGTGAGACGTCCCGGGCGCAGGATCGTCCAGTCCAGATTCGCGCGGGACCGCACGTCCGCGTCCGCCGCGCCCTTGGCGCGCAGGTAGGCCGCGAATACCTCGTCCGTGCCGGCCGGCGGTTCGCGGTCCGCGCCCATCGCCGACACGACCACGAACCGCCGCACGCCCGCCTGTTCGGCCGCGTCCGCACACAGGGTCGCCGCGCCTCGATCCACGCTGTCCTTGCGGGCGATCCCGCTGCCGGGCCCCGCCCCCGCCGCGAACACCACGGCATCGGCGCCGGTCAGGTGCCCGGCGACCGCCGCCACGGTGGCCGTCTCGAGATCGCAGACGATGGGTCGGATGCCGCGTTCGACCAGGTCGGATTGTTGCGCCGGGTTGCGGATGAGCCCCGCCGCCTCGTCGCCGCGCTCGGCGAGCAACGCCCCCAGCCGCAGACCGATTCGACCGTGTCCACCCGCGATGACAATGCGCATGTGGATCATGCTAGGCCCGTCCGAGGGGCCTTCGTGGATCAGGACACGCCCGCCAGGCGCAGCAGTGCGGTGCCGGCGATCGCCGCGAGCACCACCACCGGGAACGGCGCGCGGCGGATCGCCAGGATGCCCGCGACCAGGACGCCGGCCGGGCGGGACCAGCCGGCGAAGTCCTGCGTCTCGGTGAGGGTGCCGGTGGTGGTCAGGGCGATCAGGAGGACGGCGGCGGCCATCGCGAGCAGGCGGTGGGTGTGGTCGGGGAGGTGCAGGCGGTCTCGGCTGAGCGGGCCGACCAGGCGGAAGGCGTAGGTGCCGGCGGCGAGGAGGGCGATGGCGAGCAACGGCATCAGGACGGCTCCCGGGTCGAGTCGGTGGACGTGGGCTTGGCGGTGGGGCGGGAGGCGCGCAGGTAGGGGGTCAGGCCGACGAGCGCGAACAGGACCGGTAGGCCGGCGGGTAGGAACGGGGTGCAGGCGAGCGCGACGGCCGCGCCGAGGAGCGCCGCGTTGCGGGTGTCGCGGTCGCGGAGCGCGGGCAGTACCAGCGCCAGCAGGACGGCGGGGAAGGCCGCGTCCAGACCCAGCGCGGCGGGGTCGCCGAGGCCGGTGCCGGCCAGCGCGCCGACCGCGACCGACAGGTTCCAGATGACGAACAGGCCGACCCCGCAGACCCGGAAGGCGGCGCGGCGCAGCGCCGGGTCGGTGTGGCGCAGCGCGAAAGCCACCGTTTCGTCGGTGATCAGGTGCGCGCCCGGAAGTCGGGTCCACCCGCGCCGGCGGTCGTCGAGTACGTCCGCGACGGCGAAGCCGAAGGGCAGCAGCCGGGCGTTGAGGACCAGTCCGGCCAGGACCGCGGCCATCGGGCTGCCACCGGCGAGCACGATGCCGACGGCGGCGAACTGGGCGCCGCCGGCGAAGACGAGCACGGACATGACGATCGGTACCCACGGCGCGAGGCCACCCGCGACGGCGATGGCTCCGAAGGAGGCGCCGACCACGGCGTCGGCGACGCAGACGAGGAGGATGTCGCGAAGGGTGGCCCGATCGAGTGTTCGATATGACGAACGCATGTCCGGTACAGTGAACGAAGTGATGTACGTTCGTCAAGCCGAACAATGCAACGTCTGGAGCGAACACGTGGCCGGCAACCTGCCCTCCGACCCCGCCGCCGAGCCCACCGCCGGACCGATCGCGATGATCGCGGCGTCCGTGCGGCGCGAGCGCGAGCGCGCGGGAGTGTCATTGACCGAACTGGCCAGGCGCGCCCGGATCGCCAAGTCCACGCTGTCCCAGCTCGAAGCCGGTGTCGGCAATCCCAGCGTGGAGACGTTGTGGGCGCTGGCCGTCGCGCTCGGCGTACCGTTCAGTCGACTCGTGGACCCGCCGCACTCGAACGTCCGGGTGATCCGCGCCGGCGGCGGACCGGTCACCCACTCGGAACAGGCCGACTACGCGGCCACGCTGCTTGCCACGAGCCCGCCCAACGCGCGCCGCGACGTGTACCGCGTGGTGGCCCAGCCCGGCGAACCGCGTACGTCCGAGCCGCACGGGGCCGGCACCACGGAACACGTGGTGCTCGCCACCGGCCGCGCCCTGGTCGGCCCGGTCGAGGCCCCCGTCGAACTCGCGCCCGGCGACTACATCGCCTACCCCGGCGACGCGCCGCACGTCTTCGAGGCCCTGGCACCGGACACCTCGGCGGTCCTGATCTCGGAACACATCTGACACCGGACACATCCGACGCTCGGACACTTCCTACGCCCGAACGCGTCAGACGCCCGGGCACATCCGATGCCGGCGATGGCCCCCGCAATGGACGCGCCGCCGGCGCCTCGGCCGTCGAGGAGCCGGACGCCGGCCGGCCATCGGCGGTCCCGGGAGGCCCGGGACCGCCGACAACCGGGTGGATACGCCGACCGGCCGGCAGGACTCAGGCAGCGGCGGCCGGGTAGGGCCACGGATTCGCGACGCACAGCTTGCCGTTGTCCGCCTCGCGGCTCTTGGTCTGCTGCATCATCACCGGCGCCAGGCCGCCCGGCCCGCATCGGGTGTTGTGCTGGTGCCCCAGGCGGTGCCCGACCTCGTGATTGATCAGCATCTGCCGATAGCCGAGGATGTCGTCGCCGTACGCGGTCGAACCCTGGGCCCAGCGCCAGCCGTTGATCATCACCCACGGCGTGCCGGTCGCGTTGCACGACACATTGGACACGCTGGTGTCGCCGACGATCGGCGAACAGATCCGGTGCAGGGTGCCCGGACTGGACAGGCGCACCACGAACGACACGTCCGCGCCGTCGGTACGGTCGAACACCCTCCCGTCCCGCGCCCAACCGCGCGGATCATTGAGGGTCTGCTGAACGATCGCGACGAACAGCGCATGGTCCAGCGCGAGGCCCTCCTCGATCTCCACCCGATAGTCGACCCGCTTCGCCCCGGCCGGGCCGGAGTTCTTGCCCGGCTCGGTGACGAACCTTCCGCCGAGCCGCAGCGTCGACTCCAGCGGAAAGCGCAGGCCGGCCCCAGCGAGGGGGTCCGGTGACGCGGACGCCCGCACCGGCAGGTCCCGCTGGGCCGACGGCTGCTCCGGCGCCGGGACCGCCGCCGGCCCACCACTCGGCACCGGCGCCGGGGTGGCGCCGACGTCGACGGTCGACGCACCACCGCCACCGGAGAACCCGGGCAGCGCGGTGAGCAGGAACAGTACGGCGGCCACCGCGCCCACCCCGAACAACACCCGTCGCACGCCGCGCGGACGTGGACCCGAGTGGCTCCGGGCGTGGGCCCGGGCGCGGCCACGGTTTCGGGCGGCGCGACGCGGCTTGGCACGACGTCCGGTGCCGCGCCCGCTCACCCGGTACCCGTGCCGGCGTCCAGGAGCCGCCGGGCGACCGGTTCCCAGGCCGCGTTCCGGGCCATCGCCGCACCCTGGTCGTCGGCCAGCGGCATCCTGCCCTTGACGGCCTCCGTGCGCGTACCGTCCAGCGGCCCGTTGGCCCAGAGCAGTCGCAGCACGGTCGGGCCGATCGGCAACAGCACCGCTTGCCCCCGGAAGACGCCGTCCGGGGTGCGCAGGCTCTCCGAGGCCATCCACGTGCCGTTGCGCTCCGGTTGCAGGCATTTGATGGAATGCGTGATTCCGTGTTCGTCCGTGCGCTCGGCCGGGGTCGGGCCGTCGGATCGGCACTCCGGCAGCGTGCCGGGTCGCAGTGACACGGACACCACCCCGGTCGGTCCGTTGCCCTCGTTCATGGTCATCTCGGCCGAGACCCCGGTTTCCGGGACGTACCCGGTCCGGACCGTCGATCCCGTCCCGCCCGGCACCAAGGCGGTGAGTACGTCGCCGAGATCGCGGGCGATCGCCTGGCGAACGGCGTCCACCCGGCCGTCGGGCGACGGGCTCGGCCGGGGGGCGGCCGGCGACGCCGGTACGGCCGTGCGCTCGGACTTCGGGCCGGCCCGGTCCAGGGCGACCGCGGCGGCCCCTCCGATCGCCACCACCGCGGCCATCGAGGCCACGATGCCGGCGCCGGCGCGCATCAGCACGCGCCGTCGGCCCCGGGAGGCCGCGCGGGCCACCACGTCGGCCATCGGGCGGTTGCCCTGGTGGGCCAGTTCGTCGTGGAGCTGCCGGCGAAAGGCACGTTCCAGATCGGGGTCGAAGCCCGGTTCGAGGTCGGGTTCGAGGCCCCCGGCGAGGTCGGGTTCGAGATCGGCGCCGAGCGAGGTGCCGGGTGTGGCGCCGGGTATGGGTGCTGCCTTGTCCGGTGTCATGGTCACCTCCTCTGCTGATCGGTCATCGTTCATCGGTCGGCTCCATCGGGTGCCTTCGATGCAGACGCATGTCGTCGATACCTGTTCCGCGATACGTGTCTCGGGTGCGTGTCTCGCGTGTGTCTTCGGTGCGTGACCCGGGTGCATGACCGGGGTGCGTGTCTTCGGTGCGTGTCTTCGGTGTGCATGACTTCCGTGCGTGTCCTCGACGGACGGCTGCCGCGCGCGTCCCGGACGCGGGTCGTCCGCGGACGTGTGCGACGGCCGCCCTCGGGCCCCGCCGGCCGACTCAACCGACCAGCGGATTGACCGCGAGCGTGCCGCGCAGTCGGGCCAGTGCGCGCGGGCCCGCGCTCTTGACCGCGGAGGCGGACATGCCGAGCATCTCGGCGACCGCCTCCACGCTGTGGTCCTCCCAGTAGCGCAGGACCACCACCGCCCGATCACGCGGTGACAGCCGCATCAGTGCGTCGATCAGCGTGAGCCGAACGTCCGGGAGATCGACGTCGGCCGCCTCGTCGGGTCGGCGCTCCAGGGCCTGCGCGTCGATGCCGGGAACCTCGGTCGAGCTCCGGCGGCGTCGGCGATCCAGGTAGGCGTTCAAGAGCACACGTTTCGCGTACGCGTGCGGTTGGTCGGTGTGTTCTATCCGACGCCAGGCCAGGTACAGCTTCTCCAAGGCGATCTGGGTGAGGTCCTCGGCGAGATGCCAGTCACCGCACAGCAGATACGCCGTCTGACACAGGCGGTGCGCCGAGGTCCGGGCGAACTCGGTGAACCCTTCGCGACCCTGTGGGCCCATCCCGACCTCCTTTCCTGCCGCCTCCGTCCCTGATCCATACGCAGCCGGGGGGTGCGGAGGATGCACGTGTTCTGCGTCACAATGGGCAACGGCCCGCTCCTCGCCGGGCCGACGGCTCGCCTCGACGCCGGTCACCGGACGCCGGCGGCCCCGCCCGTGACCCAGCTCGGAGGCTCGGAACGTGCCACGAACCCCGCCGCGTACGACCCATCCGGCGCCGGGCGACCTGCCGTTCGTCGTGCACGAGTGGTTCGGGAACTCCGGAGACCCCTGGTTCTTCGCCCTGGTGCGCTTACGCGGTGCCGCGCCGAAAGTGCGCGATCTGCGCGAGCTGGTCCGGGACCGCTGGGGGTCCGTGCCGCGGCTGCGGTTGCGCGCGGGCGCGGTCGTACCGGGGCGCCGGCGCGGACGACCGCGTTGGTTCGTCTCCGAGGACTTCGAACCGGACCGGTACGTGGTCGCCGCGCCGGTCGTGCCCGGCCCGAACGCGCTGCGCGAGCGCGTCGGGCAATTGCTCGCCGAGGGCATCCCGCCCACTCGCGCCACATGGCGGATGTACCTGCTGTCCGGGCACGAGCACGACGGGTTCGCCGTGCTGTTGCGGATGCATCACGCGGTGGCCGACGGGGTCACGGTGATCCGGCTGCTGGAGCGCCTGATGGGCGCCGGACCCGGGACCGACGCCGCGGCGGAACCGGCGGGGCCCGGCCCGGCGGTGCGTCGGGTACCGCCGAGCCGGGCATCCGCACGCGGGCTCGCGGCGACGGCCGGCGGCGTACTCCGCCGGAATTCCCGGCTGCCGTTCAACGGCCGGATCGGCGCGGGTCGCCACGTGACCTGGGTGACGGTGTCCCCGGAGACGGTACGGGCCGCCCGGCGCGCGACCCGGGGCGGTGGGCGGCCGACCGTCAACGACGTGTACCTGGCGGCGGTCGCCGGGGCGCTGCGCGCGGTCGCACCGGCGGGTCCCGCGCTGCCGCGACGCGTCGCCGCGCTGGTACCGGTGAACCTACGCGCGACGGGCGAGGCGGCACGGATCGGCAACGTGGTGTCCTTCTTCCGGGTCCCGCTGCCGCTCGCCGAACGGGATCCGGGCGTGCGACTGGCCCGGGTGCACGCGGCGACCACGCGCGCCAAGGCCACCGGGCAGGCCGCCATCGCGCGGGCGGCGATCGAGGTGAGCGCCCGGCTGCCGCTTCGGGTCGGCTGGTTCGCCGGGCTGGTCACGATGTCGGCGAGCTACGCGAACACGAGTTGCACCAACATCCCCGGCCCGGACGTACCGCTGATCCTGCTCGGCCGACCGGCGATCGAACTGGTCGTGGCCCCACCGCTGATGGGCGCGCAGGGCGTGGTCTTCGGCTTCACCGGGCTCGGGGACGCCTTCACCGTCTGCGTCACCGCCGATCGCACCCACGGCGTGACGGCCGATCGGTTGGCCGAGGCGATCCGCGTCGAGTTCGAGGAACTGGCGCAGACCGCGGCCCGCTGAGCGGAGCCCGGTCGGCACCGGCCGGGCCGGCGTTCGACCGCGAGCGACACCGCACGACGACGACCATCGATCCCGACGGCGCCGGCGCGATCGGTCCCCTCTGTGGCATGTCGGGCCACCCATGTCGGGGGTGTCCGGGACATACGTTTCTTCCATACCCGGGAACGGGAGCACCGCCGACCGGCCCGGTCGCCGGTCGTACCGTCGCGGTCCGAACCGCACCGGTGGTGTGCGGCGCCCGTCCGACCCTCGCACGGCGCCCCGATCCGACCATCGAAGACCCACGAAGGAGCGCTCTCGCGATGAGTGACGTCAAGATCCTGGCGATATCCGGCAGCCTGCGCGCCGCGTCGCACAACACGCGGTTGTTGCGTGCCGCGCAGAAGTTCGCGCCGGGCGGCATGGACATCGAGATCTACGAGGGCCTGCGCGAGATCCCGCCCTACGACCTGGACCAGGACAACGCGAACGACCGCCCCGCCGCCGTCGCCGAGTTGCGCCGGCGGATCACCGAGGCGGACGGTCTGCTGATCGCCACGCCCGAGTTCAACTACTCGATCCCCGGCGTGCTGAAGAACGCGATCGACTGGGTGAGCACCGACTGGTCCCGGACCGAGGGTCTGCCGCTGCTGCACAAGCCCGCCGCGATCATGGGCGCGGCGCCCACCAACTTCGGCTCGGTACGCGCGCAGCTCGCGCTGCGTCAGGTGTTCGTCTGGACGCACACCGACGTGGTGGTGCGGCCCGAGTTGATCGCGTTCCGCTCGCACGAGCGCTTCGACGACGCGGGCAACCTGACCGACGAGGACACCATCGGGTTGCTCCGCGACCTGCTCGCCGCACTGGCGGAGAAGATCGACGGCAAGTGAGCGATCGCGCGACCGGGGCCGTGCCGGGCGGGTCCGGCAGGCGCGTCCGCGATCCGCCGCCGAGGTTGTTCGCCATCCGGGCCGCCGGGATCCGACCGCGGGGAGCGCCGTCGGACCGTCATCGCGGTCGGACGCGCGCGAGGAGGGGTTTCGCCGTCACGGGGCGGCGAAACCCCTTGCCTCGTCGGCGCGACTTCACGCTCGCCAGGGGTGGACTCTCCCGAGGGACGCACGCTCGCGAGAAATGAAATTGACCCATCGTTTCGTGGCTGAAGTGAACCATTCGACGGGTCGAACCACGCCATAGATTGATAACAACGAACAGCGGGGCCGGGCGCCGAAGCACACGTCACTCGACGCACACCGACCGGCCGGCCGTTCTCCTCGATCGACCCAACCAGCCACGCCGGGAGCCACCATGTCCACACACGCCTCGAACGCCGCCGTCCCCGCCTCGATCCTGGTCCGCACCCAGGAGGCGGAGGTCGTCCAGGACGGTCCCACCAGCCTGATCACGTTGCTGGCCGACACCCCCGGGACGACCGCCAACCTGGCCACCTTCGACAAGGGTTCCCCCGGCGCACCGGCCCACTTCCACACCAGGGCCGACGAGATGTTCCACGTCCTCGAGGGCACCATGCGCATCCTGCTCGGCGAGGAGATCGTCACCCTGGAGACCGGCGACTTCCTGCTGGTGCCGGCCCGCACACCGCACGCGTTCGCACCGGCCCCGGACACCGAGGCGAAGATGCTGGTCGTGTTCACCCCCGGGATGGACCGCTTCGACTACTACCGACTCCTGGAGCGGGTCTACCGCGGCGAGGCCGACGTCGCCGAACTGCGCGCGACCTCGGAGCGGTTCGACAACCACTACGTGGACAGCCCGGTGTGGCGCGAGGCCCTCGCCGGATCCTGAACCGGCGTGCCGGTACTCAGGACGAACGTTCGGTACTCAGCTTCGCGGCCGAGTAGCCCTACGGATGGTTCGTCCTGGCGGGCTCCGCCAGGATGTGGACTGCGGGCAGCGAGCACGGGTGGGGCGGAACCGCCGACACGGGGTGGCGGAACGGGCGTCGAAGCACGATGGGGTTGTCACAGGGGAGGGGGGGGGGGGGGCCCCCCGGGGGGGGGGCCCCCCCCCCCCCCCGGGGGGGCGGCCCCGGGGGGGGGGCCCGCCCCGTCGCGGGGGGGGGGCCGGCCCTCGGCGGCGGGGGGGGCGGGCGGGGGGGGGGGGTCGGGGGGGGGGTGGGGGGGGGTGTGGGGGGGGCCGGGGGGGGGGGGCCCCCCCCCCCCTCCCCTCGTTTCGTTTCCCCGGTTCCGCGGCGGATCAGCCCCTGGGATGGCCCGCGTCCAAGTCCCGGACGTCGGAGAAGGTCAGCAGGTCGGGCCGGGTCGGGGCCGGATGGTCCGGAGCCCGGACGGGCGCCACGACGAAGCCGGTGTGGTCGCCCAGATCGATCGCCTCCAGGACACGACCCACGAAGCGCCGGGGACAGTCGTTCAGGAGCGGTACGCCGAACGGACCCTCGGTCCACGCACAGTGCGCGAACTTGTCCGTGCGATCACCGGTCTCCTCCCCGAACAGGGCCGCGAGCGGGTGTTGCCGTGAATCGGGCGCGTGCACCGCGATGACGCCGGCCGCGGCGACGACGGCATGGGTGTGGTTCGCGGCGGACACGCAGACCAGGAACCGCCGCGGGTCGATACCGCACTGGGTGGCGAAGCCGACCAGGCATCCGGAGCGCTCGCCGGTGTCCGGCCGGGCCGCCGTGACGATGAACATCGGGTAGTCGAGCGCCGCCACAAAGGAGTCGAAGTCGGCATCGGCATCGGGACCGGGTTCTTCGGGCACGGATCGACCTTTCGGCGGGTTGCTCACCACATCCACCCTCCTCGTAGCGACCGTCGGACCGTTGCGACACTCGCGACCGGCGCGGTGGTCGCGCTCGTCGCGACCGGTCGGATCATCGGTTGTGCTTCCCGACCCGGGGCTACTGCCCACCGCCACCGCCACTACGCCCCACCGCGCGAACATCCGGCTCCGCTCCCGGCCGATCCGCTAGGGATGCATCCGGGCGCCCTTGAGAACCTTGTCGACCGCGTTGCGCGGGCCGTACACCGCCATTCCGACCAGGTCCAGATCCGCCCGCCGGACGGCTCGGACCGCGGCACGGTTGTCCCGGTCGTTGCCGGTGGCGAAGAGATCCGAGGTGAACACCGTGACGGGCAGTTCGCGACCCACCGCCCGGGTGTGTGCCGCCGTCAACACCTCCTTGGTGCCCTCGAAGACCATCACCGGCTGCCGGAACATCGGCAGGTAGGCGGTGTCGTCGGCGTCCGCGTAGGGCTCGCCGATCACCTCCGGGATCCGCGTGCCGAGGCCGCTGACCAGGAACGCGGTGACGTTCAGTCGCTGCCACTGGGCCAGGTCGGCGCGCAACAGCACGGCGATCCTGGTGTCGAAACGAACGGGTTCGTGCTCGGTTTCCATGCCTGGCATCGTGTCCGGGCCGGTCGGGGGCCGTCTTGTACGATCCTGACATGGTTGCCGGCGCGGAGATCGTGGCGTGGCGGCCGGCGGTGGCCGGGGTGCGCGAGGTCCTGCACGCGCACATGACCGATCACGCCTATCCGATGCACACGCACGCCGCGTGGACGCTGCTGATCGTCGACGACGGCATGGTCAGGTACGACCTGGACCGGCACGAGCACGGCGCCCTGCGCAGCACCGTGAGCCTGCTGCCGCCGCACGTCCCGCACAACGGGAGCGCGGCCACGCCGACCGGGTTCCGCAAGCGGGTGCTGTATCTGGACTCCTCGCATGTGGCCGACGAGCTGATCGGCCCGGCCGTGGACCACCCGGTGCTCGCCGACCTCGCGCTGAGCCGGCGGGTACACCGACTGCACACCTCGCTGCTGCGGCCGGGCGAGGAATTGGAGGCCGAGAGCAGGCTCGCGTTCATCGCCGAACGGCTGCGCGGACACCTGGTGGGTCGGGTCGACGCGCCGCCCGCCGTGCGTGATCCGGGTCTGGCCCGGCGGCTGCGCGACCTGCTGGACGATCGATTCGTCGAGGGCGTCACCCTCGCGGAGGCCGCCCGCTTGTTGTACGCCCACCCGACCCACCTGGTGCGGGCCTTCGGCCGGGAGTTCGGCATCGGGCCACACCAATACCTGACCGGACGTCGGGTCGATCTCGCCCGCGGGCTCCTGCTCGACGGAATGCCGCCGCACACCGTCGCGGTGACCGCCGGCTTCTACGACCAGTCGCACCTGAACCGGCACTTCAAGCGCGTCCTGGGCACCAGCCCCGGGCGGTTCGCCCGCGGCGGGAGGCTCCCGGTCGTCACCGGCGAAGAGGACGAGGCGACCGGGCCGGTACCGATCCACGACCGCCGGGACCGGCGCTCGCGTCGCACCCCTATCGCCCCCTAGCGTTTGTCCCGGGGCGGCCAACCGTCGGTGTGCTGTGGTGGGGTGGTCCTCGTGACACCGCCCGGGACGAGGGGCGACGGCGAACAGGTCGGCCCGACGAGGGGAAAGCGAACAGTGACGCATGGAGCCGCGCGCCGGTACGACCCGGCCGCCGAGGTGCTGCTCGGACTCGCGGTGGCGAGCGGCGAACCCGGGGACGCGGGTCGGCTGCGCCACCGGCTCGGCGAGGGCGACCCCGCCTACCTGGCCGACGCTTCGCTGCCGATCGCCGCACGGGTCAAGGCAGTTCGCGATCCCGACGTGCTGGTTCGGCGCGCGGTGGCGCGCAACCCGGAGGCGGGCACCGGCGATCTCGCCGCGCTGCTGGAGCGGCCGGACCCGGTCGTGGATCGGTTGGTGTACCGGCACGCCACCGCCCTGCCGTGGATGCGCCGCGAGGTGCTCGCCCCGGGCCGACATCCGGATCCGCACGCGCTCGGCGTGTTGTGGGAGGAGATCCGCGCGTGCGCCGAAGACCCGCCGGACCACCCGCACTTCATCGGCGCAGCCGTGGTGTCCGAGATCCCGGCACTGATCGAGCACGCGCTGCGCGCCTGCGCCACGCGGCTCACCACCGCGGAGCAACTACGGGGCCTGTTGGGCCTGTTCGCCGATCCGCCACGACTGGCCGGGCTGCTCGCGGAGGTGGACTTCACTGCCTCGCCCACCGGCCCGGCGGTCGGCGGCCATCCCCCGCCCGTGCTCGACGTGGCCGCCGTCGCCACCCGCGCGCTGGAGAGCGGCCGGACCGACGAACTCGAGGCCGCGGTGGCCGCCGCCGAGGGCGCCGACGGGCTGATCGCCGGCCTGCGCGCCGGCGAGCCGGAACCCACCTGGCGCCGCGATCCGCACTGGAGCCGGCTGCTGGACGCCCAACGCGCCGAGCCGCTGCCCGAGGCCGCCGCGGCGGCGCTGGTCGCGCGCGCGGACTGCCCGGACGCCCTGCTCGTGGAGCTCTATCGAGCCCACCCGGCCGCGGTGGCCCGGATCGCCCGCCCCTCGGCCGCCCTGCTCGAAGCCGCCGCACAGCATCCGGGCCATCCCGAGGTGGCCCGGATCGCCGCCTCGGCCGGCGCCGCCGGACGCACCGACGAGCGGCACGCCGCCCTCGTCCTGGACACCGTCACCCCCGCCCGAACCGCCGTCGCGACCCTGGCCGAACTCCCGTTCGTCCGCCCGCTCACCGACCTGCTGCACCGTCGGCTGGGCGGCTCGGCGAGTCGTTGGGCCACGTTGCGGGTGCACCTGTCGCGGCATCGGGGCACCCTGGCCCACTTGCTGGCCGAGATCGCCGACGGATCGATCCCGGAGGTCGGATCGACCGTGCCGCCCGCGCTGTCCAGGCCCTACCGATTCCTGCTCTACGCCGCCGACCCCGGGGACCTGCGCACCCTGTTGCCCCTCCTGCGCGACGAATTGCTGCGCGACCTGCTGGGCAAGGGGCCGCTGCCCGCGCACGCCCTCGACGTCGCGCTGGCCACCCGCGATCCCCGGGTCTGCGCGGCGGTCGCGCAGAACGCCTGCCTGGACCCGCGCGAGCTGGGCCGGCTCACCGCCCTGGACGACCCGTTCGTGAACGCGGCCGTGTACCGCAACCACCACACCCCGCTCACCCTGCGCCGCAGCATCGCCTCCGGGGTCCCGCGCACCCCGGGGCGTACCGAACTCGTGCCGTTGGACCCGCGGTTGCGTGCCGAACTGCTGGACTGCCGGGATCAGCGCCGGCTCACCCCGCTGGCGGTCAGCGGCGACCCCGAGCTCGTGCACGCCGCGCTCTTCACCTTCCCCTCCGCCGACGCGCGCGGCTTCGCGTTTCTTCGGGTGTGGGAGCGCGGCGGGCCCGAGGCGGTCCGGCGCCTGGTGCGATTGCTCGGCGGGCCGGGCCACTCGAACCAGGCCGCCGCCGTCCTGGAGGCGCTCGAAGCCCCGGACGGGCCGGGCAGGTTGGGCTCGCTGCGCATTCCGTACGAGGATCCCGACGCGCTGCCACGCGTCTTCGCCACCGCGCGAGGACGCAACGCCACCCGCCGGCTGATGGCCACGCTCGTCCACGAGCCGTACGTGTACGATCTGCCGCGCCTGGTGGCCGGGCATCGCCGGACGCCGTACCCGCCCGAGCCGATCGACGAACTCCTGCGCCACGAACACGCCGAGGGCGAACCGGGCCGGTTGCTGCGGCTCGCCGTGGTCAACCGCTCGTGCGGCTCCACCGCCGAGGACCTCAACCGCGAACCGATCGACCGGCTGACCACCGTCGCGTTCGGTCGCGCCGACGCGGCCTGGGTGAACGACTGTGTCGAGCACGAACTGCTGGATCCGGTACTGCTGGTGGACACCGCCCGGCCGGCCGGCGAGGTGCTGCGCGCGCTGCCCAGGCTGGCCCCCGGCGCGGCCGCGCCCGTCCGCGCCCGGCTGGCGGAACTGGTCGGCACCCACCTGGCGGGCCACGTCGAGGCCACCGTGATCGGCCTCGGGCTGCTCGACTCCTTCGCGGGCACCGTCGCCGAACTGATCACCGTCGCCGCGCAGGCGGCAGGCCGGCCACCGGATGCCGCGCAACGAGCCCTGAGCGACGCCGAGATCGCCGAATTCGCGGACAGCCTCGCGCGCCACACGCCGACCGTCCGCGGCCGCGAGCCGGCCGGGCCGACGCTGCCGACCAGGCGCGGCCGGCGCAACACCCCCGACCGGGGCTGCGCGCTGGCCGCCGCGCACCTGCTGCGGGAGATCGTGCCGAGCGCGCCGATACCCACCGACCCGGCGGTGCTCGCGGTGTTCGCCGAGACCCTCGAGGCGGACGTGCCCGACCTGTGCCACCCGGTGTGGCTGGTCGCGGCGTGCGCGGCCGCTCCGTCCGACCTGCCGCGCGAACGGCTGGCCCGGCGTGATCCGATCGGCTTTCGGGACACCGCCTCGGCCTCGGTGCGATACCGCGCCGGTCTGGTCGGACCGGCCGACCTGATCGCCACGACGCCCGCGCGCGCGTTGAGCGCCGCGCGCCCGGGCGAGTTCTCCCAACTCGCCCGCGAACCGCTCACCCGGGCCGTACGCGCCCTGCTCGCCGCCCGTCTGGGCCACGATCGCGACCGCTGGTCGGCCGCGGTCGCCGCGATGGACACGGAGCGCGGCGACCTGCCGCTGCCCGAACTGCTCGACCGGGTGGCCGCCGGCCCCGCCCCGCGCCCCGAAGCCGCGCCCGCGACGCTGTCGAGCGCCGGATCGGCCCTGCTCGTCTACGCCGACGCGCACGTGCTCCGCACGCTTGTCCCGCTGCTCGGACCCGGGTCACCGAGCGCCCTGGCCCGCGACGCGGAGCGCACCCGGCACGTCACGGACGACCTGGTCGCCTACGTGCTGTCTCTGGCCGACGTCGCCCCCGCGCTGATCCTCGCGGACGGCGAGGCCCGCTCGCCGCACACCCGGCACGTGCGCGGGCGGCTGCTCGACCGGCGCGATCCGGTGCTGGAGGACCGGCTGTACGGCGACGCCAGGCGACCCGGCGACGCGGCCGAGCGGCGTCGGATCCTGGCCCGCGCGGCCGACGACACGCGACCGCTGTCGCCCGCCCTGCGGGGGCGCCTGCTCGCCCCGGGGGTGTTCTCGAAGTATCGAACGGACGCGCTGCGGGTGACGGTGGAGGCGGCCGACGCCGACGTCGTCGAGCGCGCGCTGGAGGCGATGTCCGGGAAGTTGTCCCTGCTCGAGCAACTGATCGCGGCGCGCAACGCGTTGCGCTTCGGCGGGCCGCACCGGCTGCGCGCGCTGATCGACCGCGGCCTGTTGGGCAGCGGTGCCGCCAAGGTCGCGGCGAAGGCCCTGGCCGACACCGGTGATTCGGCCGGGGCCGGCGTCGCGGTGCTGACCTCGCGGATCGACCGGGAGTCCTCGCCGGCCCGACTGGTGGCGAGGCTGCGCGCGTGCGACCGGCTCGCGGACGCCGAACGTGTCCTGGACCGGCCCTATCGGCGCGACTGGGCACTGCTGGGCCGCGAGCACGCGCGCGAGCCGTGGCCCGCCGGGGTCCGGCACGCGCTCGCGAGCCGACCGGACGCGCCCGACGAGATCGTCCTGGCGATGCTCACCGACCTGCACCCCGCCGAGGCGTTCGCCGCGGCCCGGCGCGGGCCGCGCGTGGCCCGTACCGTCGCCGCGTGGGTGCTGCCCGAAGGCGGCACCGCCGAGTGGCATGTCGAGATCGAGCGGTTGATCGAGGCGGGGTTGCTCACCGGCCACGATCTGGTGCACGAGGTGGGGCACGCCGATCGTGTGCTGCGCTATGTCGCCGACGCCCGGGCACGCGTGGACCCGTCCGAGCCGGTACGGGTCGCGGTCCACGCGGCCTACACCGAGATCAGCGCGCTGACCGCGGACCTGCTGGGCACCGAGGAACGGTCCTGGCAACGTCTGTTCGCGGCGCTCACCGAACGCGACGAACACTGGCGCCGGGCCGAGGGGCCGGCCGCGGGAGTCGCCGCGCTGCTCGCCCACGCGGCACGCGAACCCCTGGGACGTCTCTGCGATCCCCCGACGGGCGCCTGACCCGGATCGACCGGTCGTGCCGGCCGATCCGGGTCGGGCGGATCGACCTCAGCCGATCAGGTTCTTCTCCAGGTCGCCCAGGATCGCGTTCGCCGCGACCACGCCCAGGCCGAGGTACCAGGTGTCGTCGGGGACCGTGACGGCCTTGCCCTTCTCCACCGCGCCGAGCTTCTTCCACAGCGGGTTGTCGGTCACCCGTGCCTGCGCGGTCTTGTCCGCCGGGCCGTAGGTGCCGACGAAGATCCTGTCCGCGTCCGCTTCGGTGATCCGCTCCTCGGACAGTTCCACGGCCAGGTCGTCGATGTTCTGGTTCGCCGGCCGCGGCAGACCCACGTCCTGGAGCACGGTGCCGATCAGCGACTTGTTCGCGTACAGCCGGATCTTGCCCGGCATGAAGCGCACCATCGAGATGGTCGGCTTGTTGGCGCCCAGCTTGTCGCCGAGCGCCTTGGCCCGGACCTGGTAGGCGTGCAACTGCGCTTGGGCATCGGCGGTCTTGTCCAGGGCCGCCGCGTTGAGCAGGAAGTTCTCCTTCCAGGTGTAGCCGGGACGCACCGAGAACACCGTGGGCGCGATCTTGGACAACACCGGGTACTGCTGCTCCGCGCGCAGCTTGCTGCCCAGGATCAGGTCCGGCTTGAGGTTCTCGATCGCCTCGAGGTTGAGGTTGTTGATCGTGCCGACCTTGGCCGGCTTGCCCGCCTTGCCGTCCAGGTACGCCGGAAGTTCCTGCGATCCGTCGGTGAACGCGATGCCCACCGGCTGGACACCCAGTGCCGCGACGTTGTCGAGTTCGCCGGTGTCCAGCACGACGACCCGCTTGGGCTGCGCCTTGAGCGTCACGTCGCCCATCGCGGTGCGGATCGTACGCGGGTACTGTCCGGGTGCCGCGTCCGTGCCCAGGCCCGTGGTCACCTGGCCGGCGCTGCCGAACTCCTTGCCGCCGGCCGCCACGGCGGGCTTGCCGCCGCCCTTGTTCCCGTCCGAGGAGTCCGAGCCGCAGGCCCCGGTGAGCAGGGCGGCGGACAGGGTCACGGCGACGGCGGCGATCCGGCGGCGAGGTATCGGCATGGGTCCTGGTTCCTTGGCGCGTGAGGGACGCGGGCCGGGCACCACGACGACGCGGCGATCGGCCCGCACTGTTGGGACAGGCTCGACCGCTGAGGTAAGCCTTACCTTGTCACCTTAGGGGATGCTTGTCGCGGATCAGCCATCAGGGGTGAGAACGGGCATCCGGCCGACCGGCCGCGACCGCCGATCCACCCGACGGAACCCGTTGACGCCGCCTCGCGGGCGGCGCGAGACTCGGCTCACCCGGGGAGGTGGGGCCGTGGTGGTGGCCGACGTGCTCGGTCCGGACTTCGACGCGATCCGACGCGAGGAGTACGGGTATCTGGACGAAGCGGGGCTGGTCTACCTCGACCACACCGGCGCGGGGTTGGCCGCACGCCGCCAGTGGCGCGCGCACGCGGCGCGGATGTCCGGCGCCACCTACGGCAATCCGCACTCCGAACACCCGGCCTCGGTCGCCTCCACCGCGCTGGTGGAACACACCCGCCAGGCGATCCTGGAGCACTTCAACGCCGACCCCGACCGGTATGCCGCCGTGTTCACCGCGAACGCCACCGGTGCGTGCCGACTCGTCGGCGAGGCGTACCCGTTCCGCCGCGGCAGCCGCTTCGTGCTGCCGATCGACAACCACAACTCGGTCAACGGCATTCGCGAGTACGCCCGCGCCGCCGGCGCGCGCACCCGGTACATCGGCCTGAGCGGCCCGGACCTGCGCCTGGACGGCGACGCGCTGCGCGCCGCGCTGGCCCATCGCCGAGGTCTGCTCGCGTTTCCCGCGCAAAGCAACTTCACCGGGGTCCGGCACCCGCTGGAATGGATCGACGTCGCCCACCGGCACGGCTACGACGTGCTCTTGGACGCGGCCGCGTACGCACCCACCAATGTGCTCGATCTCGGCGCGGTACAGCCGGAGTTCGTCGCGGTGAGCTGGTACAAGGTGTTCGGCTACCCGACCGGTGTGGGCTGTCTGCTCGCCCGCCGGGACGCGCTCGCCCGACTGCGCCGGCCGTGGTTCGCGGGCGGCACCATCGAGGCGGTCAGCGCGCAGGGCGGCTGGCATCGCATGGCCGACGACGAATCCGCCTACGAGGACGGCACCCTCAACTTCCTCGCCATCCCCGACGTCGCGCAGGGCCTGGCCTGGGTGGACGAGGTGGGCATGCGGGCCGTGCACGATCGGGTCGATCGACTCACCGCCCATCTCCTGTCCGGGCTGGCCGAGTTGCGCCATCATCGGGGCGAGCCGATGGTCCGGGTGTACGGGCCCGGCACGGTGGACGCCCGCGGCGGCACGGTCGCGCTGAACATCCTGGACGCCGCCGGGACGGTGGTCGACGAGCGGATCGTCGCGCGGGACACCGCGGCCGCCGGGATCTGTGTCCGAACCGGCTGCTTCTGCAATCCGGGCGCGGGTGAGGCGGCGTTCTCCATCGCCCGCCGCACGCTGCGCGGCGCGGTGCTGCGTACGGCCGCCTCCGGCGGCACGCTGGACGACTACCTGACCCGGCTCGGGTTGCCCTCCGGCGGCGCGGTGCGGGTCTCGCTCGGATTACCTTCCACGATCGCCGACGTGGACGCCTTCCTCGACTTCGTCGCCCGCACCTACCGCGACCGACCCGTCGACCCCCGGGGGTTGGCACCGAGACTGCGCTGCTGAACCGACTGCCGGGTCGGCCGATCCGCCGGCCCGAAATCCGACGATCGGCCGTCAGGCCCCCGCTCGCGGGCACCGACGGGCCAGCACCGCGCACGTCGAGGCCAGGAACAACACGGCGCAGCCCGCGAGTACGGCCCAGCCGAGCACCGGCGTGTGGTCGAAGCTGTCCCCGTAGGATGCGAGCAGCGGCGGGCCGAGCGCGGACCGGCCGTGCGCCCAGCGCCCGGGCAGGTCCAGATCACTGCCCAACGCCTCGAACGCCCACCGGTTGGTCATCGCGTAGCTGAGCGCGTGTCCGATCGCGGGCATCCGGGGCACCGGCACGAACGCCCCGGAGAAGAGCACCTGCGGAAAGCACAGCAGCGGCAACATCAGCGTGGCCTGCCCCACTTCGGTCACCGCCGCCGAGGTCAGCAGCCCGAGCGCGAGCGCCGCCGCCGACGCGAGCAGCAGGGTCACCAGGAGGGATCCGTACACCTCCCAGGACGCGGCGGGCAGCCGGTCCAGGGCGCGCAGCACCGCGAGCAACAGCACGTCGGCCAGCGCGAGGATGGGCAGCAGGACGGTGCACTTGGCCGCGACGTAGGGCCCGATCCGCAACACCGTCAGGCGTTCGCGCCGGACGATCGGCAACTCGACGCAGATTTGCAACAGGCCGTAGGTCAGCCCGAAGAAGAAGCCGCCGAACGCGATCCAGAACAGGATCATCGCGGCCCCGGAGGGACTCGGGTCGGCCGGGTCGAACGCGCCGGGCCGAAAGAGCATCGCGAACATCGCCACGATCACCAGCGGCGAGCCGATCAGCATCGCGGCGGCCGGTCGGTCGCGGATGATCAGTTCCAGGTCGCGGCGGGCCAGGATGGACCATTGCCGAAGCGCGCGATCGGCCCGGGGCGCCGTGCGTGCGACCGGCTCGACCGACCCGGGCGCCGGCTCCGACGGCCGGTCCAACTCCGGTTCCAGCGCCCCTACTTCCGGCTCCAGTTCGAGCTCCGGCTCGCGCTCCGCGTCGGCGCTCGCCCCCCGAACGGCCACCGCCGCGTACACGTCGGCCTCCGTCGCGACGCCGAAGTGCGCGCACATCGCCCTGGGGTCGCCCACGTACGCGAGCCGACCGTCCGGCGCCAGGAACGCGACCCGGTCGCAGCGGGCCAGATCAGCCGGCGCGTGGGTGGTGAGCACGACAGTCGTACCCGCCCGGGCCAACTCGCGCAGCACGGACATCAGTTCGGCCGCCGCCGCCGGGTCGAGGCCGGAGGTCGGTTCATCCAGGAACAACACTCGCGGCCGGGTGAGCAACTCGACCGCGATGCTCGCGCGCTTGCGTTCGCCGCCGCTGAGCGTGTCCACCCGATGGTCGGCGCGCGCGGTCAGCCCGAGCGCGGCCAGCGTCCGCGCGACGGCGGCGTCCACTCCCTCGTCGGCCGGCTCGCGCAGCGCCGCGGCGTAGCGCAGGCTGTGCGCGAGCGGCAGCGCCCGATGCAGGATGTCGTCCTGCGGCACATACCCCAGACCGCGCGCGTCCGGTCGGCCGCCGTCGTGCCGTACCTCACCCGCGTCGGGCGGCCGGAGTCCGGCCAGGGTGTCCAGGAGCGTGGTCTTGCCCGATCCGCTGCTCCCGGCGATCGCCGACACCTCGCCGGCCTCGGCCACCAGCGAGGTGTCCCGAAGTACGGTGCGCCCACCGATCGTTCGTGTCACCCCGCTCGCCGCGACCCGTACCCCGTGCTCCCCCACGACCACCCCCGACGGCATGCCCCCGAAACACCGAACGGACCATGTATAGCCCGTCCGCCGCGCGAGGACACCCCACCCGGGCCGATCCGGTTCAGGGAGCGTCGTCGACCGGGGGCGAGTCCTCGACCAGGCGCATCCGGTGGGCCAGCGCGGCGGCCTCGCCTCGGGTGGCCACCTCGAGCTTGGCCAGGATGTTCGAGACGTGCACGCTGGCGGTCTTGACGCTGATGAACAGGGTCTCGGCGATCTGTCGGTTGCTGCGTCCCTCGACGAGCAGCCGCAGCACCTCCCTTTCCCGGGGCGTCGGTTCGCCGACCTGGTGCGCCGCGCGCCCGGCGGCGAAGCCGGGGTGCCCGGGCAGGTCGATCCGGGCCCGGCGGGCGAGCAGTTCGATCTGTTCGCGCAGGGGCACCGTGCCCAGCACCACCGCGGCGGCGTGCGCCCGGGCCAGCGCCGCGCCGGCCTCGACCCGATCGCCGGCGGCCACCAGCGCGGCACCGAGGTCGGCGTACGCCTGGGCGGTGGGGTACGGCTGGGTGGTCGAGTCCCAGGCCGCGACGACCTCCTGCCACTGCGCGACGGTGTCGGTGCGCTCGGCCCGGTCCAGGTGCGCGTTCAGCGTCAGCGCCTGGGTACGGTCCAGCGCGCAGTCCAGCGACAGCGCCGCGCCCGCCGCCCGGATCCGGCGCAGGTCGGCCCGGATCGCGTCGGTCAACTCGCCCTCGGCGTACGCGCGGGCCGCCTCGATCAGCAGCGGGAAGGCGAACCGCTGGTTGCCGACGCCGAAACCGGCCCGCAGCTCCGCGTCCAGGATCTCGTCCAGTTCGGCCCGTCGGCCGAGCACCCGGGCCAGTGCGATCGCGGCGCCGGACAGTGGGATCCGGTGTTGCGCCTCCTGATACTTGACGCGTGCGCTCTCCTGCGCGTGGGTCAGGTGGCCGGCGGCCTCGGAGACGTCGCCGCGGACCAGGTGGGCCATGGCCAGTATTCGTTCGGCGTGTCCGGTGGCGCAGCCGTCGGCGTTGTGTTCGCGGATTTCGTCCACCGTCTTGGCCGCGTCGTCCCAACGACCGAGCGAGAACAGGCTCTCCGCGAGGTTGCCCAGCACGAAGGCGCCCGCGTTGCGGATCACGCCTCGCTCCCTGGCCAGATCCAGCGCGCGGCAGGCCGCCTGCACCGACTCGTCGTGCCGACCGACGCCTTCCAGCACCGAGGCCCAGTTGCCGAGCACGTAGACGAGGGTGTCCGGCTTGGCGCCCTGCGCCGCCTCGGCGACGCGCACCGCCTCCCGCCCGTGCGCGAGCGCCTGCTCCTCGTCGAGCTCGCCGACTCCGGTGAGAAACCAGGACAGCGTCTGGTGGGTGGTGGCGAGCAGGTCCCGGTCGTCCAGCCGCCGGGCGATCTCCAGGACTTCCCGGCCCATCCGCACCGCCTCCTCGGCCTCTCCCTCCAGGAAGTGCGCGCGGGCGCTCCGGATCACCACGTTCGCGTACTCGATCGATTCCGGAAGGTCCTTCAACAGCCTTCCGGCGTGCTCCAGTTCGATCATGCCGGGGCCGCGGCCCAAGCGGCTCAGCGTCTTCGCGCGCTGGGTCCACAGGGCCGCCGCCCGGACCGGCTCCTGCTCCTCGTCGAGCAGATCCAACGCCTGGCGCAGCAAGGCGAGTTCACGGTCCCCCGAGTTGTCGTAGCGGGCCGCGACGATGGCGCCGTCCAGCACCTGTGCCAGGGTCGTGCCGGTCAGTCGCTCGGGATCGGGGGTTTGATCCCACATCGCGATCGCGCTCTCGTACAGCGTCCACGCCTCGCCGAACGCGTACCGGTCGGCGGCGGCCGCCGCCGCCGTCACGCTCGCGGGCAGGGCCAGGGCCGGGCGGCCGGCCGCGCTCCAGTAGCGGGCCCGGCGGTCCACGTGGTCGCGATGCGGTGGCAGCTCGCCGCGCTCGACCAGGGTGTCCAGGGCCTCGGCGAACGCCGCGTACATCCGCATGCGTTCGCCGGGGAGCAGGTCTCCCAAAGCCGCCTCGCGGACCAGCGCGTGTCGGAAGGAGTAGCCCTCGCCGTCCGAGTCGGGCACCAGGACGTGGCCGGAGACCGCCGCGCGCAGCGCCGTCTCCAGCGTGTCCGGATCCAGGCCCGCCACTTCCGCGAGCAGCCGGTGCTCGACCCCGATGCCGCCCACGGCGGCCAGGCGCACCACCCGGCGGGCCTGCTCGGGCAGTTGTTCGATGCGGATCAGCAGCAGGTCGCGCAGCGTGTCCGAGAGACCGGCGAGCCGGCCGTCGCGGACGCCGGCGGCGAGTTCCTCGACGAAGAACGCGTTGCCCTCGGAGCGCTCGAACACCTGCTGGGTGAGCGCGCGCGAGGGCGGGGCGCCGAGCAGGCCGGTGAGGTGCTCCTCGACCTGGGGCATGGTGAGTCGGCCCAGTTCGAGCCGGCTCACCGTGCGGATGCGCTCCATCTCGGCGACCAGCCGGCGCATCGGGTGGCTGCGGTCCATCGCGTCCGCGCGCAGCGTGCCGACCAGCAGGATCCGGCCCCGGCGCAGCGAGCGAACCAGGAACGCGAGCAGCTCCCGGGTGGCCGAGTCGGCCCAGTGCAGGTCCTCGAAGGCGACGACCAGCGTGCGCTCCTCGCCGATCCGCTCCAGCGCACGCAGCGCGGATTCGTACAGCCGGGCCCGCTCGGGCGCGGGGCCCTGGCCGGGTTCAGCGGCGAGGGTGGGCGAGATCCAGGCCAGTTCACGACGCCGGTCCCCGACCGCGGCCTCGAAGTCGACGCCGAGGGCGCCGGAGAGGGTGCGCAGGATCGCCGAGAACGGCGCGAAGGGCAGCCCCTCGGCGCCCAGTTCGAGACACGCTCCGACCGCGACCGAGGTCGGCTCGGTCCGCCCGGCCGCCTCGACCAGGAACTGCTCGAGCAGCCGGGTCTTGCCGACGCCGGCCTCGCCGGTGGTCAACACGACGCGGGGCTCGCCTCGATCGGCCTCCCCCAGCGCCTCGACCAGTCGCCCCATCTCGAGCTCACGTCCGACAAAGAGCGGCACACCACTTGGAACACTCACACGAGGCAGCTTCCCATGCGACACGACCCGACGGGCAGAGCGGGTACGGACCCCCTGCGGGCCCCTGCGGACCCCTGCGGACCGTGCAGGGCAGGCGGGCCCAGCGGGCGAACCGGGCGAGACGAAGGCGGGTAACAGCGCGGCCGGCCAACATGGGCACGCGGCGGCCGGGCAACCCGGGTGGGCGCGCGGCGGGCGCGTGGTGCGACTGGGCACGCGCCAGGGGAGGGCGCGGCACGGGAGGCGGATCGTGCGGGGCAAGCGAACGGCGCGGCGCGGGCGCGCGAAGCGGGCAATGCGCGCGGGCGGGCGCACGAGGGAAGGGCGCGTGGCGGGTGGACGGCGGGTGGGTGGTGCGGGTGGGTGGGTGGGAACCGGCGGGTGCATGGTGCGGCCAGGTCCGGCAGGTCGGCTTTGGTGAACGGGCGCAGTTCCAGACGTGGGGTCTCCAAAAAGATCGACACGGCGCCATCCTCACCGACCGGACCCGATCGGGCGGGCGAATCCCGCCCCGCCCGCCATGGACTCGCAAGGCCGGGTCGCCCCGTCGCCGGCCGGCAGGGCTGCGGTCGGCGGCCCCCGCCGTTCGGTCGACCGTTCGCTCCTCGTAGCATGGCCGGCGATCAACCGCCGTAACGCGTCCCGCCGGGCGCTCCGGTCCCGGTACGCGCACGCGGGGATCGCCCCCACCGGTCGAGGTGCGTCACCTCGTCACCGCCCGACCGGGTGCCGGGCGCGTTCATCCGACGCGGGCGCCTCGCCGGGATCGTCCCACGCTCGTGGCGGCAGCAGCCCTCGGAAGGACCCGACATCCATGGCCGTCGCCGAAGCCCGGCAACGCACCGACCCTCGTCTTCGCGTACGCGAGATCGCCGCGCAGGAACTGTGGGGCGCCCGTGCCGTCGACTGGTGGATCGGCAGCCTGTTCCTGTGCCTCGCGGTGTGGTTGTACAAGGACCTGTGGGCCGACCTCGACCACGCCTATCTGGCCAACGGCGGCCAGGACCAGAACATGTGGGAGTGGTTCTTCGACGCCACCGCCGACGCGGTCCGCAACTTCCGCGACCCGCTGGTTTCGGACCTGCAGAACCACCCGCTGGGCGTGAACATGATGGCCAACACGGCCATGCTCGGCCTGGGCATACCGCTCACCCCCGTCACACTGATGTTCGGTCCGAGCACGACCTGGGCCCTGGTGCTCACCGGCGGCCTGGCCGGCACCGCCTTCGCGTGGTACCGGTTGCTGGCCCGCCGGGTGGTGCGCAGCAGGCCCGCGGCGGCCGTGGGCGGCGCGCTGTGCGGATTCGCGCCGCCGATCATCTCGCACGCCAACGCGCATCCGAACTTTGTCGTGCTCTTCGTGATCCCGCCGATCGTCGAGAGGCTGATCCGGCTGTGGCAGGGCGAGCGGCCGGTGCGCAACGGGGTGGTGCTCGGGCTGCTGATCGCCTTCCAGATCTTCATCGGTGAGGAGCCGCTGCTGTTCGCGGCCGTCGGCCTGGTGATCTTCGGGATCGTGTACGCGCTCGCGTCGCCGGACGCGGCCCGCGAGGCGGCGCGACCGCTGGGCATCGGGCTGCTGGTCGGCGCGGCGGTATCGCTGGCGCTGGTCGCGTACCCGTTGTGGGTGCAGTTCTTCGGGCCGCAGCACTACACGACGCTCGAGCACGAGTCGGGCAACGACGTGGCCGCGTTCACCGCGTACGCGAGCGACTCGTTGGGCGGCGATCGCGCCGGTGCGGCGGCGCTGTCCGAGGGCACCACCGAGGAGAACGCGTTCTTCGGTTGGCCGCTGGTGATCCTGACCCTCTTCCTGGTGGCCTGGCTGCGCCGCGCGGCCGTCGCCCGCGCGGCGGCGATCACCGCGCTGGTCGCGGCGCTGCTGTCACTGGGCCTGGACATCACGGTCGACCACGACGACACCGGCCTGCCCGGCCCGTGGCGGTTGCTGAACGACCTGCCCCTGTTCGAGTCGATTTTGGAGTCGCGCTTCGCGCTGGTCTGCGTTCCGGCGGTCGCCGTGCTGCTGGCACTGGCCACGGACCGGATCCTGGCCGCGACTTCGATCCGCTCGGGAGCCGGGTCCGAAACCGGGTCCGGGTCCGCGGGTCGCGAGCTTCCGGTACGGCTGATCTGGGCGGCGGTGCTGGCCATGGCGCTGCTGCCGATCGCGCCCACTCCGCTGGACGTCCAAAACCGGCGCCCGGTGCCGGAGTTCTTCGCCGACGGGCGCTGGCGACCGTACGTCGACAACGGATCCGTCGTGGTGGTGCCGCTGCCCAGCGTCGGCGACGCCACCGCGCTGCACTGGCAGAGCGTGGCCGACCTGGGCTTCCCGCTCGCGGAGGGTTACTTCGTCGGCCCGTGGGGTCCCGACCGGGTCGGCGTCTACGGGGCGGACTACAGCCCGACCTCGGCGCTGCTGGGCCGGGTCGCCGCCGAGGGCCAGGTCCCGGAGATCACCGAGGACCAGCGCCGCGAGGCCCGCGAGGACCTGACCCGGTGGCGCGCCGACGTGGTGGTGTTGCCCGAGCACCGCTATCGGGCCGAACTCACCGCGACCCTGACCGCGCTGCTCGGCCCGGGTCGGCAGGTGGCCGACGTGCAGGTGTGGGACGTGCGACACCTGGACCCGGTGGCGGCGGTGCGGTGACCGAACGAGACCAATTGGACTCGTTTGCCCCCGTCCCGCCGGCCCGCGCCGCTACCCTTTCGCGGCCCACGCCGCGTCCGGTTCGACCCGGAGCACCAGCGCGGCCGAGTCGGCGCCGGTGCCCGTGCCCGGGCGCTCCAGCCGGTAGCTCAGCGTCACCTCGGCGCCCGCGTACGGGAGGATCTCGGCGGCGGGCACCTTGAACAGGACCGGCCGGCCCAACGCGTGTCCGGTGATCGGTACGCACACGGTGAAGGCCGCCGTGTCCGGGCCGTGCCAGGACAGGGTGAGCAGGTCGCCCACCGCCATGTCGGCATACGGGGCCACCCGGACGGTCGCCTCCAGCGGGACGTCGTGGGCGTCGAGCACATTCGCGACGGCTTGGTCGACGGTGGGCGGCGGCAGCGGATCGGGCATCCTGGGCTCCTTCGCGGTGCCTGCGCGGCGGTGGCTCGATCGGCCACGGCCCGACGCGCACGGGACTTCGATTCCGGTCCCGGCCGACCTCGGGTCGGGCCGACAACCGGCCGGATTCGGCGCGTACTCACCACTGCCCCGATTGGCGCCGACCATCCCCGTGTTCACGCCCTCGGCCCGCCCACTCCGCTCGTTCGGCGCACCACGGCACGCCCCCGCCGGCGGCGACACCGCTGCCGTGCCGATCACCGCCGTCGCCGGTCGCGGCGCCAGCCCCTGTCCGGCGGCTCCTGGTGGGTCCGCGCCGCCTGCCACCGCGCCTCGGCGCACCGGAGAAACAGCCGAATGGAAGCACTATCCGGCTGTTTCTCCGGCACGCCGAGGCACGGCATCCGCCCTTCGGGCTCCTCGCTGCGCTCACGACGCGGCCCGATCCACCAGGATCCGCCGGACAGGGCCTAGGCTGCGATGCGTGGGTTCCGACCTGGTCTGGTATGCCGCGTACGGGTCCAACATGCACGCCGCCCGCCTCGCGTGTTACCTGCGCGGCGGCCGGCCGTTCGGCGGTGCGCGGACCTACCCCGGTTGCCGGAACCCCGCCGCGCCGCGCGCCATCCGGCCGGTGGTGCTGCCGGGCCGGCTGTACTTCGCCTTCGAGTCGAAGTCCTGGACCGGCGGACTCGCGCTGTACGACCCACTGGATCCGGGCCGGACCCCGGCTCGGGCCTACCTGGTGACCCGGGATCAGTTCGCCGATCTGGCCGCGCAGGAGATGTACCGCCCGCCCGGTGCCGAACTCGACCTGAGCACGCTGCCGGTCACCGGGCGGGCCACCCTGGGTCCGGGCCGCTACGAGACGGTCGTCCGGGTGGGTGCCGCCGACGGGCACGCGATCCTCACCCTGACCGCTCCCTGGCGCAGCGCCGACGCGCCCTGGAACGCGCCGGCCGCCATGTACCTGCGGCACCTGACCGCCGGCCTCGTCGAGGCGCATGGCTGGTCCCGCGGGCGCGCGGCACGCTACCTCGCGGGCCGTCCGGGCGCCGCCGGCACCTGGACCCCCGAGGCGATCGCCGCGCTGCCCGCGCTCGCGCCGTGAGCTCGGCCACGCTCGAGTGTCCGCGGTCCGGGTCTCGGCGGCCGGGGTTCCGGGCCTTCGGGCTCGGGGAGGTCGGGGAGGTCGGGGCTTCAGCGGTAGTCGGGGTTCTCGAAGTCGTACCGGCACCCCGCGTCCCAGCCCGCGCGCTGGTTGCCGTACGCGGGCATCCCGCCCGCGTCCTTGAGCAACCGGGCCAGGTGCATCAGGTTCCAGGTCATGAACGTGGTGTTGCGGTTGGTGAAGTCGTTCTCCGGGCCACCCGAACCGGGATCCAGGTAGGAGGCCCCCGGGCCCACCTCGCCGATCCACCCGGCGTCCGCCTGCGGCGGGATGACGTAGCCCAGGTGCTGGAGGCTGTACAGCACGTTCATCGCGCAGTGCTTGACGCCGTCCTCGTTGCCGGTGATCAGGCATCCGCCGACCCGCCCGTAATAGGCGTACTGGCCGGCGTCGTTGAGCAGTCCGGAGCACGCGTACAGCCGCTCCACCACCCGCTTGAGCACCGAACTGTTGTCACCCAGCCAGATCGGTCCGGCCAACACCAGGATGTCCGCCGCCAGCACCCGCTCGTACAGCGCGGGCCACTCGTCGCCGGGCCACCCCCGGTCGCTCATGTCCGGCCACACTCCGGTGGCGATCTCGTGGTCGACCGCGCGGATCTGGTCGACCGCGACCCCGTGCCGGGTCATGATGCCCCGGCTCAGGTCCACGAGCCCTTGGGTGTTGCTGACCGCGGGTGAGCGCTTGAGTGTGCAGTTGACGAACAACGCCCGCAGGTCGTCGTAACGCGCGGGCGGTGGTCCGAAGTCGGTCATCCGAGGCTCCCGGGGTGTCCGTGGTGGCGTACCCGGAAAGCGTCCCCCGACCGGGTCGCGCCGACCGGCACATTCGGCGCGTGCCACCGACCCGATGTCGGTGCCGTCGGGCAGACTCGTGCCTTTGCCGAACCGGAAGGTGGATCATGGCCGAGTCGATCCCGCCCCTGCACTACGCCCCACGCTGGAGCGAGGACACCCGTACGTCGCCCGCCGAACTGGGCGACGAGCGCGAGGTCCTGACCGGCTTCCTCGACTGGCACCGGGCCACCTTCGAGCTCAAGTGCGCGGGCCTGTCGGCGGAGCAGTTGTCCGAGCGGGCCGTGTCGCCGTCCGGCTTGTCGCTGCACGGCATGATCCGGCACCTGGCCGGAGTCGAACGCTGGTGGTTCCACATCCAGTTCGCCGGTGACGACGTACCGATGCTCTACTACACCGACGACGACCCGGATCAGGACTTCGAGCGCCTCGACGGCGACCCGGCCGAGGCGTTCGCCCGCTGGCACGCGGAGTGCGAGCGCTCGCGGGAGATCGTCGCCGCCGCCGCGTCCCTGGACGACACCGGTATCCGCAAGGCCACCGGCAAGCCGTTCTCGCTGCGCTGGGTCCTGGTCAACCTGATCGCCGAGTACGCCCGCCACAACGGCCATGCCGATCTCCTGCGCGAACGCCTCGACGGAGCCGCCGGCATGTGACCGATCCCGGGCGACCGGCCGGGGTCACCCCGCCTACCCCGCGTCGTCGCGGCGAGCCGTCGAGGGCGACCGTCGGCTGCCGCTGCCGGCGAGCGCGCGCCGATCGGGTTCGGTCCCCGATCCGCCGCGTGCGTCCGCCCCGTCGACGCGTAGGTGGGGGCGGGTCCACGGCCGGTCCCGGGCCAGGTGCTCGGTCTCGGCGGCGCGCCACAGCCGCCAGAACCAAGCCAGTTCGGGGCCGTCCCGATCCAGGGTGCGCGCTGCGGCGAGCTCGGCCGGCGTGTCGACGTGCACGCGCAGCGCGGTCACCGGGCCGAGTTCGCGCCGGGCCGCGCCGACGCCCTCCAGGATCACCACCGGCGCGGCCGGAACCTCGCTGTAGCCGCTGATCCGGTAGCCGGCCCAGTCGTAGGTGTCGCAGCGGGCGGCCTCGTGTCGGGCCAGCGGTTCGAGCAGTTGGGCGCGCAGCCTGGGCAGCCAGCCGAAGAAGTGCCCCGGCCGGGCGAAGTCGTCCAGGCGCACCACCGGCGCGCCACCCAGTCGCGCGGCGAGCGCGTC
The DNA here is from genome assembly GCF_044460165.1 of Embleya sp. NPDC050154. Lineage (NCBI taxonomy): Bacteria > Bacillati > Actinomycetota > Actinomycetes > Kitasatosporales > Streptomycetaceae > Embleya > Embleya sp. NPDC050154. The sequence goes on along the minus strand of NZ_JBITJP010000001.1, from coordinate 699,590 downwards.
GGCGAACGTGGTCTTGCCGGAACCGCCGATCCCGTCCACCGCGACCAGTCGGGTCGCGCCGATCGACGGCGGCAACGCGGCGACGCACGCGGCCGGCCGATCGGTCGTCGCGCCTCGAATGCGATCCGGCCGTTCGATGGGCATCGAAGCAGCCTATCCACCGGTGAGGGAGACCCGAGGTCGGCCGCGAGCCGGGTCGGTTCCGGGCCGGCCCCCGGCCGAGTCGGGCCGGGTCCGACTCGGTCCCGGCCCGCGGCCGAGACGAGGGCTCCGATCACCCGGGCCGAGCACTCTTGTACATTTGTACTTGTACATCTGTACCACTCGGAGGGAGAGGCCCGTGGCCTGGCTGTTCCTGGGGCTGGCGATCTCGTGTGAGGTGATCGCGACCAGTCTGCTGAAGAGCACCGACGGGTTCACCCGGCTGTGGCCGACGCTGGCGTGTCTGGGCGGGTACGCGGGTGCCTTCTACCTGCTGACGCTGTCGTTGCGGCAGTTGCAGGTGGGCACGGCGTACGCGATCTGGTCCGGACTCGGGACGGTGGCCATCGCGCTGGTCGGCGCGGTGTTCCTGAACGAGCCGGTGACGCTGCTCAAGGCGTTCGGGATGGCGTTGGTGATCGCGGGAGTCGTGGTGTTGAACCTGGGTGGTGCGCATTGACCGCGGCCAGGGACCCTGAGGGTCGGCGACTGCGGATCGTGCGCGGCGCGTGTGAGGTGATCGCGGAGGTGGGCGTGGGCAACACCACGCATCGCCTGGTCGCGGCCCGGGCGGGCGTCCCGTTGGGAGCGACCACGTACTACTTCGCCTCGCTCGACGACCTGGTCGCCGCCGCGCTCGCGCACGCGTCGGCGGAGACGGTGCGGCTGCTGGAGGAGTGGGTACGGCGTGCGCGGGACGCGAACGACCTGCCCGGCGTGCTCACCGCGCTCACCGCGGAATACCTCGCGGACCGCTCGCGCGCGCTGGTCGAGTACGAGTTGTACCTGGCCGCCGCCCGCAGCCCGGAACTGCGCGGGTTCGCCCTGGCCTGGGTCGAGGGCGTCGGCGACTTCCTGTCCGTCCGGGTCGGACCGCGCGCCGCCGCCGCCGCGCTCGCCGTGCTGGACGGGACCATGCTGCAGGTGCTGACGCTGGACACGACGCTGGACGAGAGGCAGTTGCGCTGGTCGTTGGCCCGGGTCCTGGACGAGGGCGGGTCTTCGTCGGTGAACGGGTCGTCGTAGGCGTCGAAACGGCCCGGTGCGCCGGGAGCGGCCGGGCCGGCGCCGACGCCGGGTGCGGTAGGGTCGGCACCGCGAAGGGGAGTAGCCCCGTGAACCGGTCGTCGACATGCTGGAGTCCTCGGACTCCCGGTGGCCGGGCCCGTGCTCGACACGGGTGGGCGAGACCTTCGGCCAGGCATCGACGCATCCTCGTCTTCTCGTGGATGTACCCCGTCGTGCCGGGCCGAGTGGTCCTCCGGTTGCCGTGCGGCGCTTCGTGAAGACCCGGGGCCCGGCTCTCGCAGAAAGCCACCCGGAATGCACCTCGACCTTCTGGCGATCCTGACCGCCTTCGGGCTGATCTTCCTCGCCGAGCTCCCGGACAAGACGATGTTCGCGTCGCTTGCCATGGGCACCCGCATGCGTCCGCTCTACGTGTGGTTCGGCACCTCGACCGCGTTCGTCGTGCACGTCGCCCTCGCCGTCGGCGCGGGCGGCCTGCTCGGCCTGCTCCCCGGCTGGATCGTCAAGCTCGTCTCCGCCGCCCTGTTCGGCTTCGGCGCCTTCATGTTGTTGCGCGGCGGTGCGGGCGAGGACGACGAGGACACCGCGGGCAAGAGCGTGACCGGCTTCCGGCCGGTCTTCGCGACCGCCTTCACGGCCGTGTTCATCAGCGAGTGGGGCGACCTCACCCAGATCACCACGGCCAACCTGGCCGCCACGAACGGCACCTGGTCCACCGCGATCGGCTCGGCCGCGGCACTGATGTCGGTGTCCGCGTTGGCCCTGCTCGCCGGGCGGTTCATCGCCAAGCGCGTCCCGCTGCAAACGGTGCAGCGGATCGGCGGCCTGTGCATGCTCGGGCTGGCGATCTGGTCGCTGGTGGAGGTGTTCACCGGCTGACCCGCCCCCGGTGATGCCTCGCCCCTGCGGATGGCGCCCGCGCCGCGGTCACCCGACGGCGGCGGGACGGATGGGTGCATCGCCGGCATGTCCGGCACGACCAGTCGATCGGTTGCCCGAAATGTGATGTAGGCCGCATGGATAAAACGGACATAAATTATATAGCCGACTTCGAGCCGCAATTCATTTTCCGCGCTCCGCGACGAGTCTCGACTATTTTCCGTTACCGCACGATCACACCACTCTCCGAGATATCCCCTCGTCATCACCGGTACCCCGGAGCCGAACACGGGAGAGATGTCGCTTTTATTCCGCCTTTACCCGCAGGGCGAAGTCGGGGTTTCGGTTGTGATCAGGCATCCGCATTGCCTACCTTTCTCGCCGATTCACCTTTCGGGTGAACCCTGTCGCCGGTACGCCGAATCCCGTCGCCGGCAGCGGGAGGTCTACATCGAAGAATCCGACGGGAGCGGGGGAACCAGGTGAATCGCCGTGGCCGGGATCGTTCCGGTGACGGCTAGGGGTGAAGTCGCGTAACGCGACCGGGCTGCTCCAGTCCGAATCCGACAGCTCACCTCGTAGGCGACAGGAGAGGACCCCATTTCATGCTGTCCACAAACGCTCGCCATCGTGCCGCTCGACCCACCAACGTCCGCCGCTTCGTCGCGGCGGTGGGCATCGCCGGCATGGGTGTCGTGCTCCCGGTCGCCACCGCCGGTGCCGCCCCGGCGCAGGCCCCCTCCACCTCCGAGCAGTCCCCCTCCACCGTGCTGTCGGCGACCCCCACCGCGGCGGTCGACGCGGCCCCGGTCCAGGCCGCGCCCGCCGCGCCGGAGACCGACACGGCCGCCGACAAGGCCCGCTACGTGGTCCAGGCCGGCGACACGCTGTTCCGGCTCGCCCAGACCAACCAGGTCAACGGCGGCTGGCAGAGCCTGTACGAGCTCAACCGCGACGTGCTGCTGTCCGGCCCGGACCTGATCGAGATCGGCCAGACCCTGCGGCTGGACGGCTCGGCGCCCGCGGCACCCAAGGCCGCCGCGCCCGCCAAGCCGAGCATCAAGGTCCAGCCCAAGACCTCCGTCACGCCCGGCAAGACCACCCCCAAGCCGGCGAGCAAGCCGTCGGCCGACGTGTCGGTCAAGCCCGCCGCCAAGGCCCCCGCCAAGCCCGCCACCGGCGGCTCGAAGGGCAACCAGGCGCCGACCGGCGGCTCCTCGACCGCGTCGAGCAGCAAGGCCGCCCAGGCCGTGGCCTTCGCCAAGGCGCAGATCGGCAAGCCGTACGTGTACGGCGCCACCGGCCCCAACGCGTACGACTGCTCGGGTCTGGTCCAGGCCGCGTACAAGTCCGCGGGCATCTCGCTGCCCCGCGTGACCAACGACCAGTTCGCCGCCGACACGCGCGTGTCGGTCGCCAACCTGCAGCCCGGCGACCTGGTGTTCTTCTACTCCGGCATCAGCCACGTCGGCATCTACATCGGCGACGGCAAGATGGTGCACGCCCCGAACCCGCGCAAGTCGGTCGAGATCGCCTCGATCAACACCATGCCGATCGCCGGCGCCACCCGCCCGGCCTGATCGAACCGGGCAAACCGCCGCCGCCGGCGCACACGTGCTCCGGCGGCGGTGACACAACCGCATAGTGGGACGCGCCTTCGGCGCCGTGCCCTCCGACGACGGTCGGAGCGCGCGGCGCCGGCGTGCGTTTCGGCGAACGCGCCGGTCCCGGCGGGCGGGCGGACCGGGGCGCGGGCGTCAGAGCGTCAGAGCGTCAGAGCGTCAGAGCGTCAGAGCGTCAGAGCGTCAGGACGATCTTGCCCGTGACCCGGCCCGTCTCCCCGCGCTCGTGCGCCTTGGCCGCGTCGGCCAGCGGGAACACCGAGTCGATCGCGGCGCGCAGTCGCCCCGCCTCGACCAGGTCCGCGACCTGCCGCATGGCCGCGTGGTCGGCCTCGACGAGCATCTCCTCGGCCCGGACCCCGTACCGCTCGACGTCCAGGTCCCTGACGTTGTTCACGATGGCGACGAGCACGCCGCCCCGGCGCAACGTCCGTAGCGAGCGGGGACCGTACTCGCCGCCGACGCCGTCCAGCACGACGTCCACGTCCCGCACGACGTCGGCGAAGTCGGTCGTGGTGTAGTCGATCATCTCGTCGGCGCCCAGCCCGCGGACGAAGTCGTGCTTGGCCGCGCTCGCGGTGCCGATCACGTACGCGCCGCGCGCCTTGGCGATCTGTACCGCCAGATGACCGACCCCGCCCGCCGCGGCGTGAATCAACACCCTTTGCCCTTCCCGCAGTTCCGCGGTGTCCACCAGGGCCTGCCAGGCGGTGACCGCGGCCAAGGGCAGCGCGGCGGCCTGCACGTGGTCGATGTTGGCGGGCTTGCGCACCACGTGGCGGGCCGCCGAAACCACGTACTCGGCGTGCGCCCCGTTGCCGTACGGGTAGCTCAGCATGCCGAACACCTCGTCCCCCGGTCGATGGATCGTCACCCCCAGGCCCACCGCCTCCACCACGCCCGACACGTCCCACCCGAGCACGAACGGCGGTTCGCCCAGGATCAGGCCCGTGGCCCGATGTATCCAGTCGGTCGGATTGACGCCCGCCGCGTGCACCCGGACCAGTACCTCGCTCGGGCCGGGCGCCGGCCGCTCCAGGTCGAACTCCCGCAACACCTCGGGACCACCCAGCACATCCTGACCGACAGCGCGCATGTCACTTGCCTTCCGTCCGAAAGACCAACCCCCACATCGTGTCGACCACCCGGCGCCCCGCGCGAGCGTCCGGAACGACATGATGCGTACACTTCCGGACGTGAGCACAGTCGCGATAGCCGTCGCCGACGGGATCCTGCACTTCGAACTGGCCTTGGCCCACGAGCTCTTCGGCTCGGCCCCGCCGGTCCCGGTGGAGAGTTGGTACGAGCTCGTCATCTGCGGGGCGGGCCCCGTGCGGGCCGACGGCCGCTTCCTCCTCGAACCCGACTGCGGACTCGACCGGCTCGCCCTGGCCGACACCGTGATCGTCCCCGGGTGGGCCGACCTCGAGGCGGACCCACCGGCGGACCTCGTCGACGCCGTACGCGCGGCACACGAGGCCGGGGCGCGGGTGGTCTCCCTCTGCACGGGCGCCTTCGTCCTGGCCGCCGCCGGCCTGCTGGACGGACGGCGGGCCACCACACACTGGTCGTACGCCGAGGCGCTGGCCACCCGCTTCCCCCGGGTCGAGGTCGACCCCGACGTGCTCTACGTCGACAACGGCAGCGTGCTCACCTCCGCCGGCAAGGCCGCCGCGCTGGACCTGTGCCTGCATCTGATCCGTCTCGACCACGGCTCGACGGTTGCCAACGCGGTCGCCCGCAGGTTGGTCGTACCGCCGCATCGGCCCGGCGGTCAGGCCCAGTTCGTCGCCACCCCGATGCCCGAACGGCACGATCATCCACTCGGCGAATTGCTCGCCTGGGCGGCCGGACGACTGGATCGACCGCTGACGGTGGAGGATCTTGCCCGCCGGGCGAACATGAGCTCGCGCCACCTCGGCCGGCACTTCAGGGCGATGACGGGCACCACTCCGCTGCAGTGGCTGCTGACCCAACGGATCCACCGGGCCCAGGAACTCCTGGAGACCACGGACGACAGCGTGGATGCCATCGCCGAAGCCACCGGCATGGGCACCGCGACCACACTGCGCCGACATTTCAACCGCACCGTCGGCGTGCCCCCGGACGCCTACCGTCGTACCTTCCACCGGCAGCGGGCGGACGGCACCTCGGCTTCGGCCTCGTTCCCGAGGCCCACCGCAACGCCACCGAAGGCCACGCCGCGGCCTATTAGCTTTGGGCCATGACCAATTCGCTCTCCCCCGCGATCCGGGGCCGGTGGTGGTCGGGCGCGGGGGCCGTCGCCCGCACGGGGCGGCGGACGCTCGTGCGGTCGCTGTACCTGCTCACCGCGCCGGTGACCGCCGCCGCCGGCCTCCTGGCCGTACTCCCGGCGGTACTCGGCGTGGTGTTCGCCGCAACGGTGGGTCGGCTGCCGTCCGGCACGTCGCCGGTCGTGGCCTACGCCCTCGCGCCGGCGCGCTGGTGCGCCGACCTGGAACGGCGGCGCATCGCGAAGGTGCGTCCCCCCGCCCCGGGAGCCGAACGCGGTGAGCCACCGGCGAGACCGAAGGGGCGAACCGCGGCGCTTGCTCCCGGGGCGTGGTCGGACACGATCCACGCGGTGGTGGTGCTCCCGGTCGTCCTGGTCACGTCGGCAGTGACCGCGCTGTGGTGGTTCGTCGGCCTCGCCTGTGCCACCTGCGCCCTGCGCTACCGGTACCCGCCGTCCGAGCCGTTGCGGCCGCTGTCCCTGAACGCGGGCGGCGGCGAATCGCACATCTCGGTGAGCCTCGGGCTGTTGTCGCCGACCGACCGGGTCGCCTTCGGGACCGCGGTCGGCCTGCTGCTGCTGGCCGGCCTGCCGCTGGTGACCCGGGTGTGCACTGCGGCCCAGGCCGGGCTGGGGCGGGCGCTGCTCGTCGACGCGTCCGCGCTGCACCGCAGGATCAGCGGGCTGGAGCGGGAGCGGGACACCGCCCGCGCGCAGACCGTCGCCGCGGTGACGGCCGAGGCGACCGCACTGCGCCGACTCGAGCGCGACATCCACGACGGCCCCCAGCAACGACTGGTGCGCCTGTCGCTGGAGTTGGGCCGGGCCCAGCACTACCTCGACAGCAGGCCGGAGACCGTCCGGGCCGCCCTGGCCGACGCGATCGTCCAGGCCCAGGAGGCGTTGGACGAGTTGCGTGCGCTCTCGCGCGGCATCGCCCCGCCGATCCTGGTCGACCGCGGCCTGAACGAGGCGCTCGGCGCCCTGGCCGCGCGCTCCACCGTCCCCGCCGAACTCGATACCGTCCCCCTGCACCCTCGGCCGCCCGCCGGCGTCGAGACGGCCGCGTATTTCGTGGTCGCGGAGGCCCTGACCAACGTGGCCAAGCACAGCCACGCGCACCGGTGTGCCATCGCACTACGCCACAGTGGGGGGACCTTGCGGATTCGGGTGACGGACGACGGGGTGGGCGGCGCGGCGCCGGCCAAGGGGCACGGGCTGCGGGGTCTGGACGAGCGGCTGCACGCGGTCGGCGGTCGGCTGACGGTCGACAGTCCCGCCGGAGGCCCGACCACGATCACCGCGGAACTGCCGTGTCGTTGACCCCGCCCGAGGGCGCACCCACACCGGCATCGGGGCCCGCGGTCCGCGAACCGCTGCGGATCGTCGTCGCCGACGACTCGGTGCTGCTGCGCGAGGGCCTGGTCCGCCTGCTCGTCGAGGACGGTCACCACGTGATGGACGCGGTCGGGGACGGCCCCTCCCTGGTCGAGGCGGTCCGCGAACACCGTCCGGATGTGTCGATCGTCGACGTGCGGATGCCGCCGACCCATACGGACGAGGGCCTGCGCGCGGCGATCACCGCCCGCACGCACGTGCCCGGAGCCCCGGTGCTGATCCTCAGTCAGTACGTGGAGGCGTCCTACGCCGGTGACCTGCTCGCGGACGGCTCCGGCGCGGTCGGGTACCTGCTCAAGGACCGGGTCGCTCGGATCGAGGAGTTTTTGGACGCGCTGGACCGGGTCGCCCGCGGCGCGACGGTACTGGACCCCCAGGTGATCGCCCAACTGCTGACCGAGCGGCGCCGGGACAGCGCCGTGGGCACGCTGACCGCACGGGAACGGCAAATCCTGGCGTTGATGGCCGAGGGCTGCTCCAATACCGCCGTCGCCCGGCAGTTGGTGGTCTCCGCCAGCGCGGTGGAGAAGCACATCGGCAACATCTTCGCCAAGCTCGGCCTGCTGCCCGACGATGCCCAGCACCGGCGGGTGCTCGCGGTCCTCACCTACCTCCGGGGCTGACGCCGCGGGGCCGGCGCCGCGGTGCCGACGCCGGCGCGCGGCCGTCCCGGTCTCCGGTCCGCTTTCGCGGTGTTCGGCCCCGCGCGGCCCCGCCCGACTCCCTTCGGGGGTGTGGACAGCCATACCCCCGGATGTCCGGCCTGCTCCGGTGACCGTGCGGCGCCGGTGCGAAACCGTGGTCGACATGACAGCACCGCACACCACAAGCCCCCGGCAACATCCCGAGGCCCCGTCGCGATTCGCGGGTATCCCCGGTCGCCCACTCGCCATTCTCACCACCCTCGCCGCGGCCCTCGTCACCGCCCTCTTCGTCGTCCCGGGAAGGCTCGCCGCGAACGGGTCGGCCGGCGGCTCGCTCGACGAGGACGAACTCGCGGACGCTTTCCGCAAAGCGTTCGTCGAATATTGGAACGCCGGCGAACGGAATTTCTCCCCCGGTATGGAGAGGGTGATCGACTACTGGTTCCGTTTTCACGTGGCCAAGGCCGTGATCGCCGCCATCCTGCTGATCGTGCTCGTCGCGCTCGGCGCGCTCGTGGTGAAGGCATTCCTGAAGGCGGGCGATCTCGGCGCGGGATGGCGAACCGCCTTTGCCGCGGCCGGTGTTCTCGTTACGCTGTGCGCGCTGTTCGCGTCGGTGACCGTAATGGCCAACATCCAGGGTGCGGTGGCACCTTTCGCCTCACTGTTGTCGATGTTGCCGACCGGCGCGACCGACGGGGAACTCGCGGGCGTGCTCGGTCAGGTCAGACAGCACCTGGCCGCCCCCGCCGGCACCGCCGACCGAACCCCGCCTCCGCTCGACCTGATGATCGGCGACTTCGCCCGCTACCACGTGGCGATGGCCGTGATCGCCGCCGTCGTGGCGCTCGTGCTGATCGGCGTGAGCGTGGCGGCGTGGCGGCGGTTCGCCGGCACGAAGTCCTCCGATCGGCGAACGCGGCGCCTGTCGGCGTGGTGCGGTGTGCTCGCGGCGCTGTCGGCACTGGTCCTGATCGTCGTCGGGGTGGCGAACACGAGCACGGCGAGGGACTCCAGGCCCGCACTCGCGGCCTTCTTCGACGGTGGCTGGTGAGACACGTCACGGCGGCCCGGGCTCGGGGAGAACTCGCCCCGCCACCGGCCGAGTTCTCCCCGGCCCTTCGGGTCACTCCCCTGGTCGGGTGCCGGGCCCCGGCTGCCACCCGGGTGGGCCCGGGAGATCATCGCCGGCGCCCCTTGCGCCCACGCCTCGTCCTGCGTACCGGCGTTCGAGGCGCGCCCCGCCGGAGGCGATCGTGCCCGAATCCACCGGTTTCCGATGATCCGTGCCGCCCCTGCGGGCCCGTTCGCGAGCAAGTGGCCCCTGCCCGGGGTGGGCCGCGGGTCCTTCCCCGGTCGCACCGATCACCCCTCCCGCGACGGACGTCGCGGCAACCCCGGGTCCGCGACGGTTGGGGCGTGAAGATCCTCAACACATTGCACCCGAAGCCGACTCCCGCCGACACCGAGCGTCCCGTCCCGCGCTGGGCGGTCCGGATCGCGTACGCGATCCCGTGGGTGCTGTTGCCGCAGTGCCTGTGGCGCCTGCCGTTCGGGCTGGGCTTCGAGATGGGCATGCTCGACGAGGAAGAGATGCCGGCCGTCTGGATCAGCCTCCCGTATGTACTCATGCTCAGCGCGATCACCGAGGCGCTGGGGCTGCTCTGCCTCGGCCTGGTCCGCGGATGGGGCGAAGTGGCGCCCGCGTGGCTGCCGTTCATCGGCGGCAAGCGGCTCTCGCCGTACGCGGTGATCGTCCCCGCGACGCTCGGCGGCCTGGCGGTGACCGCGTTCCGGGCACCCGTACTGCTGCCCTGGTTCGGCCTGTTGGACGAGGGCGTCGGGTTCTCCAACGTAGGGTGGCTGACGCCGGCTCGGGTGTGCGTCGCGCCCGGAATGTTGTGGGAGCCGATGCTCCTGGCACTGACCTACGCGTACTGGGTGCGCCGCTGCCGGCCCGCCGCGGACCGCTGACCGCCTGCCGCACGGCGACGGCCGCGTACCGATCGCCCGGCGCCGACCCGGCCCCGATCGGCCATCGACGCATCGCCCGGGAGGATCCGCGATGAAGAAAGTAGGTAGACCGGTCTAGTTTTCATAGACCGGTCTACCTACTATCGACACATGGCAAGAAACAACGACACGCGCGATCGGGTACTGGGCACCGCCGCCGATCTCTTCCAACGGCAGGGGTACTCCGGCACCGGCCTGAATCAGGTGCTGGCCGACAGCAACGCCCCCAAGGGGTCGCTCTACTTCCACTTCCCCGGCGGCAAGGAGCAACTCGCCGCCGAGGCGATCACCCGCTCCGGCGGCGAGGTCGGCGAACGCCTGGCCGCCGTGGTGAGGGCGGCGCGGGGCCCTCGGGACGCGCTCGCCGGGATCGCCGCGCTGTTCGCCGACAACCTCACCACGACGGACTTCCACAGCGGCTGCCCGATCGCCACGGTCGCGCTGGAGGCGTCGGCCGACAGCGAACCGATCCGGGCCTCGTGCGATCAGGCGTACGCGTCCTGGCTGGCCGGCCTCTCCCGCGCGTTGGGTCACTGGGGCGTCGCCGAACCGGAGACCGAGCCGCTGGCCACGCTGATCCTGTCCGCCCTCCAGGGCGCGATCCTGCTCGCCAAGGTGCGTCGCGACGGCACCGTCCTGCACACGCTCGGCGAGCAACTGGGCGCCCTGGTCGAGCAGTCGATCGACGCCGCGTAGAGCCGCGCGCACCGGCCCCTGCCCGTGGCAACACCACACCCGACGAGAGCGAGTGCATCCACCATGCGCGTACATCACCTCAACTGCGGCTCCATGGTCGAGATCGACCCCGCCGACGGCCCGGACAGTCCGCTGCTCCCGGCCCGCGCGGTCTGCCACTGCCTGCTCGTGGAGACCGACTCGGCCGGCCTCGTCCTGGTGGAGACCGGCCTGGGCACCAACGACGTGCTGCATCCGGACGAATACCTCGGCGCGGATTGGGTCGGCTACGCCGCGCCCGTGCTGGACCTGCACGAGACCGCCCTGCACCAGGTCCGCCGGCTCGGGTACGACCCCTTGGACGTGCGGCACATCGTGCTCACCCATCTCGACCGCGACCACGCGGGCGGCCTGGCCGACTTCCCGCACGCCACCGTGCACGTGCACAAGGCCGAACACGCGGCGGGCATCGCCGGGGACGCCGACCGCTACCGCGTCGCGCAACTCGCGCACGGCCCGCGATGGGCGACCTATGCCGGTGAACAGGGCGACCCCTGGTTCGGCTTCGACGCGGTTCGCCGACTCGACGGGCTGCCCGAGGAGATCCTGCTGGTCCCGCTCGGCGGCCACACCGAGGGCCACAGCGCGGTCGCCCTGGACATCGGCGACCGCTGGCTGCTGCACGCCGGCGACGCGTACTTCTACCACGGCGAGGTCGACCCGGACGCTCCCCGATCGCACCCGCTGATGGACGTCGTGCAACTCGCCGGGGAGGTGGACCGCCCGTTGCGCCTGGGCAACCACGCCCGCCTGCGCGAACTCGCCCGCCTGCACGGCGACGAGGTCGAGGTCTTCTCCGCGCACGACCCCTGGGAGTTCCAGCGCTACGTCCCTGCCGAGCCGGGTGCCGCCGGCCCGGACGTCCTCGGCCCGGACGTCCTCGGCCCGGACAGCACCGGGGCGAACCCGGCCGGGGCGAGCCGCGATTGAGGCCGCGGCCGCCGAGGCCGACCTGTCAAGGCCGGACCCCGTCGACACCGACCGACCGACCGAAGCCGGGCCCGGTCAGGCCCGACCGGCGTTCGAGCCCACCCCGGCGCCGGCCCCCGGGTACCGCGGCAGGATCTCCGCGGCCAGCGAGAGCGCGCCCCGCAGCGAGGCGTCCTGGAGGAAGCGCGCCGGCACCACGTCGGGCGGGAACGGCAGCGCCGCGCGCACCCGCGCGGCCAGCGCCGCAAGCACCCGAGGGGCGGAGTGCATCAGGCCGCCGGTGACCGCGATCCGTTCCACGTCCAGCGTGATCGCCACGTTGGCGACGTGTACAGCCAGTTCGTCCAGTGCCTCGTCGACGAGTGCGCGCACGCGTGGATCCGGATCGGCGAACAGCGCGGCGGCGTCCACCTCGCGGCCGAGGAGTTCACCGCCGCGCGTGGCCAACCCGATGCCGGAGGTGTACTCCTCCAGGGGTGCGCGTCCCACGCCGAATCCGGTGTCGGCGCGCCCGCGCAGCAGGTAGCCGATCTCGCCGGCCGCCCCGTTCGCGCCGGTCACCACCCGCCCGCCGAGCACGATCGCCGCGGCGATCCCGGTGCCGACGGTGAGCAGGATCGCCGGATCCGCGCCGCGCAGCGCGCCCCAGCGCGATTCCGCCAGCGCGGCGGCCTTGGCGTCGTTGCCGACCGCGACCCGCTCCGGGGCCAGGCCCAGGCCCTCGCTCAACGTGCCCGCCAGGGCCAGGTCCTGCCAGCCGGGCACGTTGGGCGCGAGCAGGATGCGGTCGGGCAGCACGATGCCGGGACTGACCGCGCCGACCACCGAGCAGTGTGCTCCCGTGGCCGCGGCCGTCCGCGCGACGAGTTCGCGAGCCGCCTCGATCGCGCGCCGGACCGCCTGGACCGCGCCCTCGCGGGCGTCGGTGATCAGCCGGTCCCTCGCCAACACCGTGCCGTCGGGACGCGCGGTGGCCAACGCGATCTTGGTGCCGCCGAAGTCGATCCCGCAGACGAAGGCCGCGCCCGTCCCCGCGCCGGAGCGGGCGTTCGCTCGCTCCGGCGCGGGAACGGTGCCGGGGGTACCGGGAGTGTCGGGAGTACCCGCGGACCGGTCTCGGTGGAGCGCCGTCATGCGGGCTCCGCGACGTTGCCGGCACCGACGACGTCCGTGCCGGCCTCGGCGTCCGTCCGGTTCAGGTAGCGCTCGTCGATCTCCCGAGGGCCGAACGGCCAGGTGCGTTCCACCTTGGCCCACACCACGAACGCGGCGCAGCCCAGCGCCACCCAGGCCAGCGCCCACTCGATCGGATGCCGACCGGGCGAGTTCTTGTCGGCGTAGCAGAAGATCGCGATCCAGCCGACCAGCGAGACCAGAGCCGGCACCGGGTACAGCCACATCCGGTACGGGCGGTCCAGGCCGGGTTGCCGGCGACGCAGCACGATCAGCGCGGCGACCTGGGAGACCGCCTGGACGATCACCATCACCGCGGTGAGCAGCACGATGATCGTGTTGAAGTCGGTGTGATTGCCGATCAGGAAGCCGGCCGCGGTCACCACGCCCATGGTGAGCAGTCCCACCGTCGGGAAGCGGTGGCGCGGGTGCAGTCGGGCGAACTGTTTGAAGAACACCCGGTCGCGGGCCGCGTCGTAGGGCACCCGCGAGCCACCGAGCAGGCCGGCGAACACGGACGCGAACGCCGTGATCAGGATCAGTACGGTCACCGTCTGCGCGGCACCCTTGCCCCACGCCTTCTCCAGAACCAGCGAACCGATCGAGGAGGAGCCGGAGATGGTGTCGGTGTCGGTGACTCCGAGCACGCCGATCTGCATGATCAGGTAGATCGCCATGATGCCGAGGATGGAGTAGACGATCGAGCGCGGCAGCACCCGGCCGGGAGTCTTGATCTCGGCGCCGAGGTAGGCGGTGGTGTTGTAGCCGAGGTAGTCGTAGATGCCGATGTTGAGGCCGCCGACGAAGGCGAGCCAGAAGCCGGTGGTGCCCAGGTCGAACGCGCCGTCGGGGTAGGTGAAGGCCAGGTCGGCGTCGAAGTTCGTGTAGCACGCGATGATCACCGCGCCGACGCTGATCAGCATCACCACCCACATGACGCTGCTCAACAGGCCGATCGACTCGATCCTGCGCCACAGCAGCAGGACCACCAGGATCACCACGCCGACGCCGACGAGATCCCCCTCGGTCTGCGACATCGAGGGCCACAGGTATTGCAGGTACTGCACCATGCCCAGCACGCCGGTGGACATGATCAGCGGGATGAACAGGATCGCGGTCCACACGAACAGGAACGGCATCAGCCGGCCGGTGCGGTATTGGAACGCCTCGCGCAGGTAGATGTAGGTGCCGCCGGCGCCGGGCATCGCCGCGCCGAGTTCGGCCCAGATCAGGCCGTCGGCGAGGGCGAGCAGGGCGCCGGCGAGGAAGCCGAGGATGGCTTGCGGACCGCCGAAAGTGCCGACCATCAGCGGGATGGTGACGAAGGGTCCGATGCCGCACATCTGACTCATGTTGATCGCGGTCGCCTGGAACAGGCCGATCCGGCGGACGAATCCGCCCTCGGGCGTGGTCGCTCTTGGGCCGGCGCTCACCGTGAACCTCCAGAACAGGGGAGGCCCCCGGAGGGACACCGAGGGCTGGAACGGGCGTGCGGAGGAGGGAACTTCGTGGTGCGACCCGGCGCGTGGCGCCACCGGTTTGTAAAGTAAAATTCCTTAACTAATCTTCGTCAAGGGTGAGCCCGGATCCGGCCCACGTCTTTGCCCTTCCATGGCCGTTACAGTGGCGCGATCACCTCGACACCACTGACGGAGAGCCGATGACCTCAGGTGGGATCCCACCGGAAAACGACCCACCCGCCGTGGCGCACTGGAACCGGGGCGTGCTGCGCAGCATCAACGAGCGCGTACTCCTCGACCGGGTACGCGCCGCCGCGCCCATCTCGCGCGCCCAACTCGCCCGCGACACGGGCCTGTCCAAGCCCACCGTGTCCACCGCGCTGGAGGCACTGGAGCGCGCGGGGCTGGTCCGCGCGGTGGGACTGGAGACCGGCGCGCGCGGTCGGGCCGCGCTGCTGTACGAGCCCGATCCGACCGCGGGCTATGTCGTGGGCATCGACGTCGGGCGGTCCTGGATCCGGGTCGCGGTCGCCGATCTGGACGGCCGGTTGCTGGCCCGGCAGGACCGGCACAACCGGGCCCGCACGTCGGCGACCATGCTGGCCACCGCCACCGACCTGGCCCGGACCGTGGTGGCCGACGCGGGCCTGGCACCGACCGCCGTGGTCCACACCGTGATCGGCTGTCCGGGCGTGTACGACCGTGCGGCCGACCGGATCCGCTACGCGGTCAATCTGCCCGGGTGGGGTCGCCCGGGACTGCGCGGGCGGATGGAGACCGCGCTGGGCACCACGGTGGACATCGTCAACGACGCCAACCTCGCCGCGCTGGGCGAGTACCACAGCGGGGCCGGCGTGGGCTGTCCGCTGTTCGTGTACGTCACCGTCGGGACCGGTCTGGGCATGGGCATCGTCGCCGACGGACGGCTGTTCCCCGGAGCCTCCGGCGCGGCCGGCGAGATCGGCTTCCTGCCGCTGTCACCGCGTCCCTCGGACCGGGTCGGGCACGGGGCGAGCGCGCCGGTGCCGCGTCGCGGGATGTTGGAGGACGCGGTGTCGGCCGACGCCGTGGTACGCGGCGCGCGGGCGCTGGGGATGACCGGACCGCTCACCGCGAAGGGCGTGTTCGACGCGGCCCGGCGCGGGGTGGAGCCGGCCGCGGGAGCGGTGCGGCACGAGGCGCAGCGGCTCGCGCACGTGGTGGCCGCGGTCACCGCGGTGCTCGATCCCGAACTCGTGGTGCTGGGCGGCGGGATCGGCGCCAACGCCGATCTGTTGCTGGCCCCGATGACCGCCGAACTGCACGAGTTGACGCCACTGCGGCCCAGGGTGACGGCGAGCGGCCTGGGCGAGGAGGCGGTGCTGCTGGGCGCGGTGGCCACGGCGGTCTCCACGGCCCGCGACCGGGTGTTCGCGCACCACACGATGGCGCAGGGCTGAGCGGGCCGCGAAGCTCGGGGCCCACCACGGCGTCCCGCGTGGGACCGAGCCGACGTCAGGCGCCTGCGTCGGTCCGGGCGGGTGTGGGTCGGCGTGCCACCTCGCCCAGCCGGCCGATCAGGGTGCGCAACACGCGTGTCTCGCCCGCGTCCACGCCGGTCTCGGCGAGGCGGGCGTGCAGCGCGGCCAGGACCGCGGCCCAGGTGCCGTCGGCACACCAACGCCGGTGTCGGGCGTACGCGGTACGCCACGGACCGAACCTGCCGGGCAGATCACGCCAACGGGTTCCGGTCCGGAAGCGGAACAGCACGCCGTCGACGACTTGGCGGTGCCCCCGCCACCGACCGCCCGGGCGGGTGCCGTCGGGCAGCAACGGGGCGAGCAACGCCCATTCCGCGTCCGCGAGTTCCCCCTGCTCGCCGACCACCGACAAGACGATCAGCCGGTCCGCGTCGGCCCCGGGGTGCGGCGCGTCGCCGAGCAGGTGGGCCCGCCCCCACGCGCCGAGCGGGCGCAGCGCCTCGTTCAGCGACGCCCCGAGCGGGGTGAGCGAGTACTCGACGCGCAAGGGCAGTTCGTCGTATTCCTCGCGGTGCACGATGGCGTCCCGCTCCAGCTCGCGCAGATGCGACGCGAGTACCTTCTCGGTGATTCCGGGTACCAGCCTGCGCAGTTCGCCGAACCGGCAGGCGTGTTCGTCCAGGGCCCACAGGATCAGCACCTTCCACTTGCCGCCGACCACGTCCATCGCCGCGTCGGTGCCGCAGACGTACGCTCCCGGCCTGCGTGCGCTCGCCATGTCGCTCCCTTCGCCCGTGCGCCCGGGTCCGCCGGCGCACGCACCCCGAAGTGCGTACTTGTTCGACTCGGCGGCTGCGACCAGCCTATTCGGCATGGAATCCAACCTCTCCCCGACCGATCCGCGCGGCACCGACACCGCCGGCCCGACCCCACTCGCCCTGCTCGGCCTCGGTGCCATGGGCGGCGCGTTGGCGCGCAGTTGGCTGGAGGCCGGGCATCCGCTGACCGTGTGGAACCGCACCCCGAGTCGGGCCGAACCGATGGTCGCCGCCGGGGCGACGCTCGCCGCAACCGCCGCCGAGGCGGTCGCCGCGGCCGATCTGGTGGTGGTCTGCCTGCTCGATCACGCCTCGGTGCGCGCAACGCTGGCCGGCGTCGACCCGGCCGGCAAGGACCTGGTCGACCTCACCACCGGCACGCCCGCCGAGGCCCGCGCCGGCGCCGCGTGGGCCGCCGAGCGCGGGGCCCGGTTCCTGGCCGGCGGGGTGCTGGCGATCCCGCCGATGATCGGCGTACCCGGCGCCGGCGGCTCGGTCCTGTACAGCGGTTCGCGGGAACTGTTCGCGGCGCACCGCGACACGCTGGCGGTACCGGCCGCGACCGGGTACGTGGGCGCCGACCCCGGCTTCGCCGCGCTGCACGACGTGGCCCTGCTCAGCGCGATGACCTCGATGTTCGCCGGCATCTCGCACGCCTTCGCGCTGATCCGCGGCGAGGACATCGCGCCGGGTGCGTTCGCCGCGCTGCTCACCGACTGGCTCGTGGCGATGGCACCGGCCGCACACCGCGCGGCGGCCCAACTGGAGAGCGGCGACTACCGCTCGGGGGTGGCCTCGACCCTGGCCATGCAGGTCGCGGGCGCGCCGACGCTGCTGCGCACCGCGGCCGAGCAGGGCGTCAGCACCGAACTGCTGCTCCCCTACCTGGCCCTGATGGAGCGCCGGCTGGCCGACGGGCACGGCGACGAGAGCACGACCGGGCTGATCGATCTGCTCACCGCCTGACCGATCCGGGCCGGGCGCCGCGCGGCCCGCCTGACCGCTCCGGGCCCGGCGCCGGGCGGCGCGGCGCGCGGGGGTCACCCGGCCTCGGGTCGGTCCGGGTCGGCGCCGGCCGAATATCGCCGCTCGGCGTCGATTTCGAGCACACCGCTCACGGTAGTTCGAGCTGCGGCGCGTGGTGCACGCTTGCTCCGTCCAGCGCGAGGTCCGCGCAGATCCGGCCGAACATCGGTGCGAACTTGAACGCCCAGCCCGCCGCCTGGACCACGACCCGTTCCCCGTTCGGCACCCGGGCGGGCAGCGGACCCAGGAAGAACTGCCGCTCCGGGTCGAGGGGGAGCGCGGCCAGGCACGTGCCGCGCCGTACGGGGTGCGGCGACAGGCCGGGCAGGTGGCTGCGCACCCAGTCGGCGGTGTTGCGGATCCTCCGGGCGTCCGGTACGGCCGTGGCGTGCTCGGCATCGGGCAACTCCCGTGCGGCGTCCGGGGCGACCCGGATCAGGTCGCTGCCGGTCCACGGGTTGTGACCGTAGCCGTGGCACGCACCGCCGTCGGTCAACGCCCCGAAGGCGTACCAGGTGGGGTAGTCGATGTCGTGGGTGCGCCGGGTGAAGTAGGCCGAACTCTGTTCGAACACACGCAGGTCCAGCGCACAGCCCAGGGGGCCCAGCAGATCGTTGGTGAACGGCCCCGAGGTCACGATCGCGCTGTCGCAGCGGTAGTCGGTCCGCTCGGTGCGGATCGTGACACCGGTGCCGTCGGGTTCGATGGCGAGGGCCGGTTCGTACTCGTGGATCCGCACGCCGGCGCCCAGGGCGAGGTGGATGAGGGTGTCCAGGGTGCCCTTGACGTCGATCACCCCGCCGTCGGCCTGGTGCAACCCCTGGTAGTCGCCGGGTAGTTCGGCGAGACCGAACCGGGTGCCGAGCTCGGCCGCGGACATCGTCTCGAAGGGGACGTCCAGGCTGGTCAACACCTCGGCGCCGGCGTGCATTTCGTCGAGAGCGCCGGCCTCGTCGGACCGGCCCAGCCACAGGCTTCCGGTCGGGTGCACCAGGGGGCGCCCGGCGGCGGCCTCCAGCCTGCGCCACAGCGGCACGGTGTCCAGGACCAGTCGGCTCCAGTGCTCCTGGGCGTACTGGATGCGCCACTGTCTCTCCAGTCCGGCCGAGCCGCCCCGGTCGTTGGACATTCCGAACCGATCGAGCACCAGCACCGATCGCCCTCGGGCGACGACCTCGACAGCGGACGCGAGACCGATCGCGCCGCCACCCACGACCACGACATCCGCGGTTTCCGACGGCCGAATCATCGACGACCTCCATTACCCAAAGTAATCGGATAGACACTTTAAGGGAGCGGTACCGGCGCAACAATCCCCGTCGCACCGCGAGTTCGCTCCCACACCGCCGCGGACGGACCGCGCGCACGACCGACATACCGGCGATTTCCGGCCGGCGCGAGCGCCGCGATCGAGGAACACCCGGTTGGTCTCCGGGCCCGGTCGGGCGGGTTCCGCTTGCTTCGAGGTCTGGACCAATATTCGATTTGGTATAGACCATTGACACCTTGTCGATGGCACTCCTAGCGTGGCCGACGCACGCCACGGGGGCGGACTTCGATCGGGTGACGTCAGGTCGTCCGACGCGCCGCCGTGCCGGGGCACGACGCCCGCGTCGGGCCCCGGAAACGGGATGACGGGACGGCCGTTCGGTCGGCGCCGCACGTCCCTGGGGCGATGCCGGCGAGGGGGTCGAGATGGACGACGAACGAACGCTTTCCCGGGCGCGGATCGAGCCGACCGGGCACCCGGAGCGGATCGCGTCGACCGCGTCCGCCCGCACATCCGGCCGGCCGCGCGCCGGGGTGTTGTCCTTCGGCCAGGAACGGCTGTGGTTCCTCGATCGGTTCGAGCCCGGCGACGCCGCCTACAACATCCCGTGGGTGCTGCGGCTCACCGGTCCGCTCCGGCCGGACGCGCTGCGCGCCGCGTTCGACGGCGTCGTCGCCCGACACGACGCGCTGCGCACCCGATTCCCCGACGATCAAGGCCGCCCGGTCGCGGTGATCGAACCCCCCGGCCCCGTGCCGATCGAGACCGTCGACCTGAGCGGCCCGGGCGCCGACCGGTCCCTGGACCGGGTACTCGCCGCGCGGGTCAACGCGGGCTTCGACCTCGCGCTCGCTCCACCGCTGCGGGTGACCCTGATCCGGCTCGGCGCGACCCGACACGTGCTGTGCGTGGTGCTGCACCACATCCTGGCCGACGGCTGGTCGCTCAACCTGCTCCGCCGCGAACTCGAACTGCGCTACAGCGCGCACCGCGACGGCGTGGACCCGGTGTTCGCGCCGCTGCCCTCCTACGCCGAGTACGCCGCCCGCCAGCGCGAGGCCGACCCGGACACCGACCGGGCGATCGACTACTGGCGCCGACAACTGGCCGACCTGCCCGCGCTCGAACTGCCGTCGGACCGACCGCGTACCGCCGACACCGGTTCCGCCGCCGACTTCCACACCCGCCGCGTCGCCGGCATCGGCCCGCTCCTGGACACCGTCGCCCGCACCCGACGGTGCACCCCGTTCATGATCCTGCTCGCCGGCTACCAGGCCCTGCTGCATCGCCACGGCGGGCAGCGCGACTTCGCCGTCGGCGCGCCGATCGCCGGACGCGGCGAGGTCGAACACGAGGAACCGATCGGCTACTTCTCCAACACCCTGGTCCTGCGCGCCGACCTGCGCGGCGAGCCGACCTTCGGCGAACTCCTGCGGCGCACCCGCAAGACGGCGCTCGGCGCCTACGGGCACGACCGCATCCCGTTCGAACAACTTCTCGCCGAACTGCGGGTGGACCGCGATCCGGCCGCCCCGGCGCCACTGTTCCAGACCCTGCTGACCGTGCACACCCAGGACCAGGACACCGGACCCGCGCACCGCTTCGCCGACCTGACCTCGGCGGAGGAGGACGGCGGGCATCGGGCCGCCAAGTTCGACCTCTCGCTGGACATCCGGCGCGACGGCGACGACTTGATCGCCGTGTTCGGCTACCGCACCGCGCTGTTCGACGCGTCGAGCGTGGCCGATCTTGCCGAGCGCCTGGAGATCCTGCTGCGCGGCGCGCTCGCCGACCCGGACACGCCCGTACACCTGCTGCCGCTGCTCACCGCACCGGACCGCACGCGGCTGCGCGAACTGCGCCCGCACCCCGCCCCGGCGAGCGGCCCCGTCGAGCCCGTCGAGCCGGTGCCCGCCGCCATCGCCCGTGTACCCGGCGACCGGATCGCCCTGCGCACCCCCGACGGGACCGTCACCTACCGCGAACTCGACCGGCGCGTACGCACATTGGCCACCCGACTGCGCGCCGTCGGCGTGCGCCCCGGTGCGCTGGTGGGCGTGCTGTGCCCGCGCGGCCCGGACGCGATCGTGGCCCTGCTCGCCGCGTGGCACGCGGGCGCGGCGTACCTCCCCATGGACCCCCGATACCCGGCCGCCCGGTTGGAGTTCATGCTCGCCGACAGCGGAACCCGGGTCGTGATCACGGACGGCGCGCACGCCGACGGGCTGCCGGAGGACGTGAGGGTCGTACGCATGGACGCCACGGACGGCGAGGCGCTCGCCGACCGGGCCGAGCACGCGCTCGCACCCACGCACACCACGACGTCCTCCGACCCGGCCGAGCACGCGACCGTCGCACCCACGCACACCGCGAACACCGGGACGCCCGCCGAGCCGGTCGAGATCGCACCGGAGCACCCCGCGTACGTGATCTACACTTCCGGCTCCACCGGTACGCCCAAGGGCGTCCTGGTCCCGCACGGCGCGCTCGCCACCCGGGTCCGGTGGATGCGGCGCGGCTATCACATCCGCGCCGACGACCGGGTGTTGCACAGCGCCTCGCTCAGCTTCGACACGCACGCCGAGGAGCTCTACCCGTGCCTGGCCGCCGGCGCCACCCTGGTGCTGCCCGACCCGGACGCCACGCTGCCCGACGTGCTCGCCGAGGGCGGCGCGAACGACGTGACCGTGCTCGACCTGCCCACGCCCTACTGGCACGAACTCGTCGAGACCGGCGCCGACACCATCGCCTGGCCGGCCGCGCTGCGCCTGCTCATCCTCGGCGCCGACCAGGTCCGGCCCGGCGCCGTGGCGACCTGGCGCGCCCGGTTCGGCGATCGGGTGCGCCTCGTCAACTCCTACGGGCCCACCGAGACCACGATCATCGCGACCACCGCGGACCTGGGCCCCGCGGACACCGACCGCCGGCCGCCGATCGGCACCCCCATCGGCGACACGCACCTGGTCGTCGCCGACCCGCACGGCAACCCGGTCCCGCCGGGCGTGGCCGGCGAACTGCTGATCGGCGGCGCCGGCGTCGCGCACGGCTACCTGGGCCGCCCCGCCGCCACCGCAGCCTGCTTCGGGCCCGACCCCGACGGGCCGCCCGGCGCCCGCCGCTACCGCACCGGCGACCGGGTCCGGCTGCGCCCGGACGGGCAGTTGGAGTTCCTCGGCCGACTGGACGCGCAGGTCAAGGTGCGCGGCCACCGGGTCGAGCCGGGCGAGGTGGAGGCCGCCCTGCTCGCCCGCCCCGGCGTGGTCCAGGCCGCGGTCGTCGCTCGCGAGCAGGCCCTGGTGGGCTATGTCGTCACCACCGCCGGCCTGTCCGTACCCGAACTGCGCGCCGACCTGGCCGGCCGGCTCCCCGCGCATCTGGTCCCCGACGCGCTGGTCCGGCTGGACCGGCTGCCACTGACCCCCAACGGCAAGCTCGACCACCGCGCGCTGCCCGCCCCCGACCGCCGCGCCGACCAGGCGCACGGCTACCTCGCACCGCGCACCGCCGCCGAGGAACTGGTCGCCGAGATCTGGATCGAGGTGCTCGGGCTGGACAAGGCGGGCGCCCTCGACGACTTCTTCGATCTCGGCGGCCACTCCCTGCTGGCCACCCGCGTGGTCGCCCGGATCGCCGCCACCGCAGACCTCACCGTGCCGCTGCGCACGCTGTTCACCCACCGCACCCTCGCCGGGTTCGCCGCGGCCGTCGAAGACCTCCTGGTCGCCGACCTGGAGGCCCTGGACGACGACACCGCCGAGCGGCTGCTCACCGGCGAGAGGAACCGTCCGCAGCCATGAGCACGGAATCCCCGACACGCGCGACCACGCTCTCCGCGACCAAACGCGAACTCCTGGAGCGGCGGCTGCGCAGACGCGCCGACTCCGGTCCGGTCATCCCGCGCCGCCCGGAAGGCACCGTCCCCCCGCTGTCCTACGCCCAGGAACGCCTCTGGTTCATGGAGCAGTTCGCGCCCGGAACGGTGGCCTACACGATTCCGATCGCGCGCCGCCTGCGCGGTGCGTTGCAGACCGACGCGCTCGGCCGGGCGCTGACCGACCTGGCCGCCCGGCACGAGACGCTGCGTTCGCGCTACGTGGTGGACGAGGACGGGCAGCCGCACCTGGACATCGCCGAGCCCGCGCCGGTCCCGCTCACCCGCGTCGAGGCGGCCGACGAGGAGCAGGCGCTCCTGCTGGTCACCGCCGCCATCGCGGTGCCGTTCGACCTGGCCGAGGGCCCGCTGTTCCGGGCCCTGCTGATCCGATTGGCGCCGCGGGACCACGTACTGCTGCTGACCGTGCACCACAGCGTCAGCGACGGCTGGTCCAGCGAGGTCATGATCCGCGACGTGCTCGCCGGCTACGCCGCGCACACCTCGGGCACCTCCGCACCGCTCGGCGAACCCGCGGTCTCCTACGGCGACTTCGCGATCTGGCAACGCGAGCGGCTGACCGGCGAGGCACTCGCGCGCGAGACCGCGTACTGGCGGACCGAACTGGCCGGCGTCGAACCGCTCGAACTGCCCACGCGCGGACCCAGACCGGCCCGACAGACCTTCGACGGTGCCGGATACGGATTCGAGGTCGATCGCGAACTGCTGGACCGGCTCGGCGCGCTGGCCCGCGAGCGCGGCGCGACGCTGTACATGGTGTTGCTCGCCGCCTTCCAACTCGTACTCGCCCGGCACAGCGGACAGCGCGCCTTCGCGGTCGGCTCCCCGGTCGCCGGTCGGCCGCACCCCGAGGTCGAGGACCTGGTCGGGATGTTCGTCAACGTGCTCGCGCTGCGCGCCCGCACCGACGGCGACCCGACCTTCGCCGAACTTCTGGACCGCACCCGGGAGACCTGCCTGGAGGCTTACGCACACCAGGAGTTGCCGTTCGCGCAGTTGGTCACCGAGCTGAACGTTGAGCGCGACGTGACCCGCTCACCGGTGTTCCAGGCGGTGCTGGCCGTACAGAACTACGCAACCGCGAACGCCGCCGAACCCGAACGCGCGCTCACCACCGAGCCGTTCGGCATTCAGGCCGGGGGCACCCGGTTCGACCTGGAACTGTTCCTGATGGAGTGGCCGGACGGGCTGCGCGGCGCGTTCAACTACAACACCGACCTGTTCGACGAGGCCGCCATCGCGCGCCTGGGCCGCCACCTGGGCCGGCTGCTCGCGGTGCTGGCCGACCGGCCGGACGTCCCGGTGTCCACCCTCGACGGCCTGGACCCGGACGAGCGCGAGTCGATGCTGACCCGGTGGAACGACACCACCGCGCCGGTGCCTGCCGACGCCACCCTGCCGAGCCTGATCGCCGCGCAGATCGCCCGCACCCCGCAGGCCGTCGCGGTCACACTGGACGGGCGCGCCTGGACCTATCGCGAACTCGACGCCGCCGCCGACCGGGTGGCGCACCGACTGCGGGCCGAGGGCGTGCGGGTCGGCGACCTGGTCGCGGTCAGCGCCGAGCGCTCCCCCGAGTTGGTGGCCGCCCTGCTCGGCGTGCTCCGGGTCGGCGCCGGGTACACCCCGCTGGACCCGGAATACCCGGCCGAGCGACTCGCGTTCATGCTCGCCGACTCGGGCGCCCGGGTACTGCTCACCCACCGACGCCTGCCGGTGCCCGCCGACTGCACCGCACGCGTGCTGCCCGTGGACGACCTCGCGGACTGGCCCGCCCCCGCGCCCGGCGAACTCGCCGACGTCGCGCCCGCGCCCGACGATGTCGCGTACCTGATCTACACCTCCGGCTCCACCGGCCGGCCCAAGGGCGTGCCGAACACCCATCGCGGCATCGTCAACCGCGTCACATGGATGCAGGACACCTACCGGCTCACCGCCGCCGACGCGGTGCTGCAGAAGACGCCGGCGAGCTTCGACGTGTCGGTGTGGGAGTTCTTCTGGCCGCTGACCACCGGCGCCCGCCTGGTCCTGGCCCGCCCCGGCGGCCACAAGGACGCCGCCTACCTGCGCGACGTGATCACCGAACAGGGCGTCACCCTGGCGCATTTCGTGCCCGCGATGTTGAGCGTGTTCCTGGCCGAGGAGAACGTCGAACGCTGCGCGTCCCTGCGGCGTGTGGTGTGCAGCGGCGAGGAACTGCCGCCGGACGCCGTGCGGACGTTCCGCGAGCGGCTGCCGGACTGCGCGCTGGCCAACCTGTACGGGCCCACCGAGGCCGCCGTCGACGTCACCGCGTGGGAGTGCGCGGGGCCGGTCACCACCGTGCCGATCGGGGCACCGATCCACAACACCCGGGTGTACGTGCTCGACGACGCGATGCGGCCCGCGCCACTGGGTACGCCCGGCGAGTTGTACCTGGGCGGGGTGCAGGTCGCGCTGGGCTACCACCGCCGCCCCGGGCTGACCGGCGAGCGGTTCGTGCCCGACCCCTTCGGCCCGCCCGGCGCCCGCCTGTATCGCACCGGCGACCTGGTCCGGTGGCGCCCGGACGGCACCCTCGGCTTCCTCGGCCGGCTCGACGGACAGGTCAAGTTGCGCGGGCTGCGGATCGAACTCGGCGAGATCGAGGTCGCGTTGCGGGCCCGGGACGGGATCGACGAGGCCGCGGTGGTGGTGCGCGAGGACACCCCCGGGGACAAGCGCATCACCGCCTACGTGGTCCCGGCCCACGATCCGGCCGAACCGGACGCCACCCGGTTCGAGACCGTCGAGACCGACGCCGGGTTCGACGCCGAGGCCGCGCGGGACGCGCTCAAGCGCATCCTGCCCGACTACATGGTGCCCGCCGCGTTCGTCGCGCTGCCCGCGCTGCCGCTCACTCCCAGCGGCAAGCTGGACCGCAAGGCGCTGCCGGCGCCGGCGGCCCGCCGCTCCAAGGGCGCCGCCGACGCACCGCCCACCACACCGGCCGAGCTGCTGTTCGCCGGGATCTGGTGCGATGTGCTCGCGCTGCCCGAGGTCGGCGTCGACGACGACTTCTTCGACCTGGGCGGCCACTCGCTGCTCGCCACCCAGGTGGTCGCGCGCGCCCGCCGGCAACTCCCGGAGATCGGCGGCCGGGCGGTCAGCGTGATGGACGTCTTCACGCACAAGACGATCCGCGAGATCGCCGCACTGTCCACCCTCTCCGAGGCCGAACGCGGCCCGGCCCGGCTGCTGTACCGGCTTGGCAACCCCGTACCGAACGGGCACCGCACCCTGTCCGTGGTCTGCGTGCCATACGGCGGGGGCAGTGCCGTGGTGTACCAACCGCTCGCCGACGCGCTGCCGGACACCCACGACCTGTGGTCGGTGGCGATCCCCGGACACGACGTCGGCGTCACCCAGGAGCGGCTCCCCTTCGACGAGCTCGCCACCGGGATCGTCGCCGAGATCCAGGAGCGGGTGGAGGGGCCGATCGCGCTGTACGGCCACTGCGGCGTCGGCAGCGCGCTGATCGTCGCGGTTGCTCGTCAACTAGAGGCGGCGGGACGCGAGTTGGACGCGGTTTACATCGGCGCACAGTTCCCCTTCGCGCGCCCGCGCAGCCGCGTGCTGAGCGCGCTGAGCAAGGTGGCCGCGCTCGAACCACTGCTCGGCGACCGGGTCTACGTCAACTGGCTGACCTCGATGGGCGCCGACATGGCGGACCTGGACGCCGACCAGATGAAGTTCATCATCGGCAACATGCGCCGGGACTCGGTGGCCGCCGAGGAGTACTTCACCGAGGCGCTGTCCGACGACCGGCCCCGACTGCGCGCCCCGATCGTGTCCGTGATGGGCGACCGCGACCCGGCCGCCGACTTCCACCAGGAACGCTTCCGCGAGTGGTGCGCCATCGCCGATCGGGTGGCGCTGGTGATGCTCGACGAGGCCGGCCACTTCTTCCTCAAGCACCGCGCGAACGACCTGGCCGAGGTGATCACCCGCGTGCATCCGGCGCTGATCGCCCAGGACACCGACGCGCTGCCCACCCGCGAGGCGGACGGGCCCTGGTGGTTCCACGGCGCCGCCGGACCACCCCGCGGGCCCGACCGGCCCAAGGACTCCGCCACGCGTGAACCCCAGCCCGGGATGGGCCGGTTCCTGCTGGTGGCGTTCAGCCAACTGGTGTCCATCACCGGCTCGGCGCTGACCGAGTTCGCGTTGCCGATCTGGATCTACCTGGAGACCGGCTCGATGGGCCGGTTCGCGCTGTACGCGGTCATCGGCATGCTGCCCGGAATCCTGATCGGACCCCTGGCCGGCGCCATCGTGGACCGGCTGGACCGACGCAAGGTGATGCTCGCCGGCGATGTGGCCGCCGGCGGCACCCAGGGCGCCCTGTTGCTGTTGCTGACCACGGGAAACCTGCACCCGTGGCACATCTACGTGTTGCTCGGCTCGTTGTCGATGGCACTCACCTTCCAGCGCCTGGCCTACGCCTCGGCGGTGCCGCAACTGGTGCCCAAGCAGTACCTCGGCCACGCCAACGGCATCGTGCAAATGGCGGGCGGGGTCGCCCAGTTCGTGGTGCCGCTGGTCGCCGTGGGGCTGATGGCCGGGATCGGCCTGCGCGGCATCCTGATCCTGGACGTGGTCAGCTACGCGGTCGCGATCACCATCATCACGTGCGTTCGGTTCCCGCGCACGCTGCCCTGGCGTCGACGCGAGTCGCTCACCGCCGAGATCAAACACGGCTTCACCTACTCCTGGCGACACCGGGGCTTTCGGGCCATGTTGTTGTGGTTCGCCGTACTGAACCTGTTCCTGTCCCCGCTGTTCCTACTGACCACGCCGCTGGTGTTGTCCTTCGACTCGCTCGGCGGCGCCGCACGCGTGTCGATGGCGGCCGGCGCCGGGGTGATCGTCGGCGGCATCACGATGGGCTTCTGGGGCGGCCCGCGCCGGCAACGACTGCGCGGCATGTTGTGGCTGGCGGCCGGGTTGGCCTGCGCGTCCGCGTTCACCGGGCTGCACGCGAGCCTGTGGGTGGTGGGGATCGGCGCGTTCGGGATGTCCTGCGCGCTGTCCCTGGTCAACGGCGTCTACACGACGATCGTCCAGGTCAAGGTGCCGCAACGCTTCCACGGCCGGGTGTTCGCGCTCAACACGCTCGTCGCGTGGTCCACCCTGCCGATCGGACACGGCATCATCGCCCCGCTGGGCGCCAGGCTGTTCGAGCCGTTGATGGCCGACGACGGACCGCTCGCCGGCTCCGTCGGCACCGTGATCGGGCATGGCGAGGGCCGCGGCATCGGTCTGCTGTACCTGGTGTTCGGCGCCGCGATGGTCGCGATGGTGGTGATCGGTCTACGCCTGCCGGTGCTGGCCCGATTCGACCGGGACGTGCCGGACGCGCCGCCCGACGACGAGGTCGGCATCCAGGAACGCGAACGCCGGCTCCGGGCCAAGGCCGCCGAATCCGCGCCCGCTCTCGCGGAGGTGTCGAGATGAGCACCAGCACCCGCCCGCGCCCGGTCCCGGCCGCGCGCCGGGCCCCGGAGAGCCTGTCCGCGCTGCTCGCCCACCGCGCCGAGCTGGAAGCGGAGCGCCCGGCGATCCTCAGCGGCCGGGAGAAGTTGACCTTCGGCTCCTGGCACGAACGCGCCGACGCGGTCGCCGCCGGGCTGAGCACCCGCGGCGTCGCCGCAGGCGACCGGGTCGCGCTGCTGTACGGCAACGGCGATTGGATCGACTACGCCACCGCCTACCTGGGCGTACAGCGGGCCGGCGCGATCGCGGTACCGATGTCGGATCGCCTCGCGCCCGCCGAGGTGCGACACCTGCTGCGACACAGCGGGGCCTCCGCCGTGCTGCACCGCGCGCAACTGACCCCGCCCGACGCCGGCACCGGAGCCTGGACCGCGCCGGTCGAGGACATCGAGACCTACCCCGGCAGCGAACTCCCGGCGCCCGCGCCCGGCGACCTCGCGCAGATCCTGTACACCTCCGGCACCACCGGCACCCCCAAGGGCGTGGCCGCCACCCACGCCAACCTCGCGCACGGCTGCACGCTGGACGCGCGGCGCCGCCCGCTGGGCCACTCGGCGCACTTCCTGCACGCCTTCCCGGTCGGCACCAACGCCGGGCAGACCATGCTGATCAACGCGCTGGACGCCAAGGCGACCGCGATCGCCGCACCGCGCTTCACCCCCGGCCACTTCGCCCGACTGATCGAACGGCACGCGGTGGGCAGCGTGTTCGTGGTCCCGGCGATGGCGATCGAGTTGCTCGGTACGGACGCCGTGCGGCGCTACGACCTCTCCGGGGTCCGCCTGCTCGGCTCCACCGCCGCCGCACTGCCGCAGAGCGTCGCGCTGGGTCTGTCGCGACTGTTCCCGCAGGCCCAGATCGTGAACTACTACACCTCCACCGAGGCAGCGCCCGCGCAGACCACGATGCTCTTCGACCCCGAACACCCCGACTCGCCCGGGCGACCCGCGTCGCTGCGCGACCTGCGGGTGACCGACGACGCGGGCCGGGTATTGCCGGTCGGCGAGACCGGCGAGGTGTGGCTGCGCTCGCCGACCACACCGCGCTCCTACTACGGCGAGGACAACGATCCCGCGGTCTTCTCCGGGCGTTGGGTGCGCATGGGCGACCTCGGCTACCTGGACGCGGACGGTTTCCTGTACCTGGTCGATCGCGAGCGGGACGTGATCAAGTCCGGCGCGTACAAAGTGTCCACGTTGCAGGTCGAGGACGCCCTGCACGAACACCCGGGGGTGATCGACGCCGCCGCCTTCGGCGTCCCGCATCCCGTGCTCGGGACGACCGTCGCGGCCGCGGTGGTGCCCCGGGGCGATCTGACCGCCACCGAGCTGCGGGTGTTCCTGATGGAGCGCCTCGCCGCACACGAACTTCCCGGACTCGTGCTGTTCCGGGAATCCCTGCCGCGCAACGAGGGCGGCAAGATCCTCAAGCGTGAGCTGCGCCGGCTCCTGGACGACGAGGTCCGACCATGACTGTGACGAACGATCAGATACCTCCGACCACCGAGGGCGAAGGCGCGCGAACCACCGCACCGCTCGCCGCATCCCTGCCCTTCGTGCCGCTTTCCGCCGCCCAGTTGGGCGTGTGGGTCACCGAGCGCACGCTGCCCGCCGAGTCCGCCTACCACCTCTCGGTACTGCTGCGCTTCGACGGCCCGCTGGACGTGGCCGCACTGGAAACGGCGTGCGCGGCCACCGTCGCCCGGTACCCGGTCCTGGCGTCGGCGGTCGGCGAGGCCGACGGCACGCCCGGTCTGGTGCCTGCCACGCCCGCGCCGATGCGGCGCGCGCCCGCCGACGACGCCACGATCGACGCGCTGATCCGCGCCGAACTCGCCGCGCCCTTCGACCTGTACGCCGGACCGCTCGCGCGCTTCACGCTGTTCTCCCTCGCCCCCGACCGGCACACGCTGGTGGTGATCGCGCATCACGTGGTCTTCGACGGGACGTCCAAGGAAATCGTGGTGGCGGGCCTGGCCCGGGCCTATCGCGCGGCCCGGGACGGCACGGCCGCGGCCGGCACGGCGGTCGACGCACGCGCGCTCGCGGAAACGATCGAGGCCGCCGGCGCGGCGCCGACCGGACCCGAGACGGACTCCACCGCCGTGTGGGCCCGGCACCGCGAGGAGCCGGGCCGGGCCGTGCTGCCCGGCCTGCTGCCCACCACCCGCACGGGCTGCGAACCCGCGCCCGGCGTCACGGTGCCGTTCACCCTGGGGCCCCGATCGGTCGCCGCGCTGGAGGAGGCCGCGCTACGGCTCCGCGTCACCCACTTCGAACTGCTGCTCGCGGCCTGGCACGCGCTGCTGTTCCGCTACGGCAACCCACGCGTGCGCACCGCGGTGGAACTGTCCACCCGTGCCCCGGCCGACATCCGCCGGGTGGGTCTGTTCGTGAACGAACTCCCGGTCTCCTCACGACCGGGCGCCGAGCAGGAATTCGGCGCGTTCGCCCGCGAACTGCGCGCGGAACTGCGCGCCCTGTACGCCTTCCGGGACGTGCCCTACAGCCACACCGTGCGCGGGCTCGGCCCCAGGACCGCGTTGACCGAGCTGACCGTCAGCTACCGGCGGCGCACCCGCGCGATCGAACCGGTCTTCCCCGGCGTCGAGGTGCGGGTCGAGTGGATCGTGCTGCCGCCGACCGCGCGCAACACCGCGCATCTGCAACTGGTCGAGGGCCGCGATCGCATCGACGGCGCGCTGCACGTCCCCACCGACGCGTTCGCGCCGGGCGTGGCCGCGCGCATCCCCGGTCACTTCACCACCCTGCTCACCACCGCGCTGGCCGACCCCGAGTTGCCGATCGGCGACCTGCCGCTGCTGCCCGAGGGCGAACTGGTCCGCGTCCTGCACGCGGACAACGCCACCGACACGCCCTACCCGGCCCGGGACACCGTCGTCGACCTGTTCGCCGCACGGGCCTCGGCCGCCCCGGACACGGTCGCCGTGGTGTGCGCGGGACGGTTCCTGACCTACCGTCAGGTGGCCTCGGCCGCCTACGTGTTCGCCGACCGGCTGCGCGCTGCGGGGATCGGCGCGGGCGACCTGGTCGGCATCGAACTGCCGCGCACCGGCGAACAGGTCGCCGCCGTGCTCGGCGTGCTCGCCGCCGGCGCCGCCTACCTGCCGCTGGACCCCGGCTACCCCGCCGAACGGCTCGCCTTCATCCGCACCGACGCGCGCGTGGCGGCGCTCGTCACCGAAGACGGCGCGCGACCGGCCGGTACCCCCTCCGACGTCCCGACGCTGACCGGGCCCGATCTGTACGGCCCCGACCGGTTCGGCCCCGAACCCGGCAGCCCGGTCGAACCGCCGACCCGCCCCGAACCGGGCGACCCCGCCTACGTCATCTACACCTCCGGCTCCACCGGCCGGCCCAAGGGCGTCGAGGTCCCGCACCACGCCCTGGCCAACCTGCTGGCGACCATGCGCGACCGGCTCGGCGCCACCTCCGCGGACCGCTGGCTCGGACTGACCTCGCTGTCCTTCGACATCTCCACCGTCGAACTGCTGCTGCCGCTGATCACCGGCGCGCGCGTGGTGCTGGTGGCCGACGACCGACACCGCGACGGCCCCGCGCAACTGGCCCTGCTGGAGCGCTACGCGATCACCCACGTGCAGGCCACGCCCAGCGGCTGGCGGGTGCTGCTCGCGGCCGGGCTGCACCGCCCCGGGCTGACCGCGATCACCGGCGGCGAGGCGCTGCCCGCCCCGCTGGCCACCGAACTGCGGGGTGTGGTGGGCCGGTTGATCAACGTCTACGGCCCCACCGAGACCACGGTGTGGTCCACCTACGCCGAGTCGGCCGGTGACGCGCCGCCCGGAATCGGCCTCCCGTTGGCCAACACCCGCGCGTACGTGCTCGACGCCCGGCTGCATCCGGTCCCCGAGGGTCTGGCGGGCGAGCTGTTCCTCGGTGGCTACGGCGTCGCGCACGGCTACTTGGGCCGCCCCGGGCTGACCGCCGAGCGGTTCGTGGCCGACCCCTTCGGGCCGCCCGGCAGCCGGCTCTACCGCACCGGCGACCTGGTCCGCCACGCGCCCGGCGGCGGACTGGACTACGTCGGGCGCACGGACGCCCAGGTCAAATTGCGCGGGCACCGGATCGAACTGGGCGAGATCGAGACCCTGCTCGCCGCGCACCCGGACATCGCCCAAGCCGCGGTCCGGCTGCTGGACGCGGACGGCGAACACGCCCGCCTGGTCGGCTACGTGGTGCCCGAGCCCGGCCGTCCCCCGGTGGCGTCGGACCGGTTGCGCACCCACCTCGCCCATACCCTGCCGCCCGCGATGGTGCCCAACACCTTCCTCGTGCTGGACGCCTTCCCGCTCACCCCGAACGGCAAGCTCGACCGCGCCCGGCTGCCCGAGCCGGTCCTGGCCCGGCCCGAGCCGATCGACCCCGCCGATCCCGCGGGCACCCCGGGCGCGCCCGCCGACGAGGTCACCGAAACCGTCCGGGCGATCTGGGCCGAGGTGCTGCGCCTGGACGACATCGGCGTGGACGAGGACCTGTTCGACCTCGGCGGCCACTCGCTGACCATCACCCGGATCGCCGCGCGCATCCGCAAGCGGCTCGGCGTCGAGGTCCCGCTCGACGTCTTCTTCGACACCCCGACCGTCACCGGCGTCACGGACGCCATCCGCGAACTCCAGGAGCAGCAGCGATGAGCACCGACACCGCAAGCCCCGAGGGCCAGTACCGCGTGGTCGTCAACGACGAGGAGCAGCACTCGCTGTGGCCGCTGCGCACCGATCCGCCGGCCGGGTGGGTGCCCACCGGATTCGTCGGCACCCGTGAGGAGTGCTCGGCGCACATCGACCGGGTCTGGCCGGACATCCGCCCGCTGAGCCTGCGCCGGCGCCTGGCCGGGGACGCGGCGTGAGCGCGGGGGCGCTGCGCGAGCGGGTGGCCGCGCTGATCGCCGAGGTCAGCGGCGGCGAGGTCAGCGCGCGCGAAGTGCTGGACAACGAGGGCTCGTTGACCGCGGCGGGGGTCAGCTCGCTGACCTTCCTGCGGCTGATCGACGCGCTGGAGGGCGAGTTCGACGTGTTCTTCGACCTGGACGCGGACCTCGACTTCGTCGAGGACTTGGACACTCTGGTGGAGCGATTGGCCCGAAACGGCGCGGCGGTGGGTGATGGTTGACACCGGCGCGCCGAGATCCCGGGTCGCGGGCGGGGATCCGGTCGCGAGCGCCGATCGGGTGTCGGCGCCGTTCGCGGTCGCGGCCGACGGCCCGGTCGAGGCGCCGCTGACGTGGGGTCAGCGGGCGATCTGGCAGGCCATCCGGCGGACCGCACCCAGCGACCACTACTTCAACATGACCCGGGTACTCCCGATCGCCGATCGTGGTCGACCGGTGGACGTCGCCCGGGCGAGTGCCGCGCTGGGTCGGTTGATGGAGCGGCACGACGCGTTGCGGACCCGGCTGGTGGCCACCGACGGCGAACCCCGGCAGGTGCGGCACCCGGTGGGCGCGCTGTCCGTGGAGGTGATCGAGGCGGCGCTGCTGGAGGACGCCGACACCGTCGCGGCGGCCGTGGCCGAGCGGCTGGGGGCGACCCGCTTCGACTACTTCGGCGCCTGGCCGATCCGGGTCGGTCTGATCGTGCACGACGGCCGAGTGCGCTATGTGGCGCTCGCGCTGTGCCATGTGGCGACCGACGGGCACGGCGTCGAGGTGCTGGTGCGCGACCTGCGGCTGCTGATCCGGCGCGGTTCGGCCGGCGGCCCGACCTCGGCCGGACCGCTGGACCTGGCCCACGAACAGTCCTCGACGATCGGCCTGCGCCGCGGCGAATCGGCGCTGGCGCACTGGGAGACGCACTACCGGCGGATCGCGCCGACGGTGTTCGCCGACGTGATCGCCGAACCCGCCGCGCCGCGCTTTCGCACCGTGCGCCTGGTGTCCGCGGCGCTGGCCAGGGCCACCGACGCGGTCGCGGTGCGCCATCGGATCAGCCCATCCGCCGTACTGCTCGCGGGCGCCGCCGTGTTGGCCGCGCGCGCGGGCGGGCGGGACACCGCGGTGATGTTGCCGATCGTGGCCAACCGGTTCCGCGCGGACAGCCGCGACCTGGTCGCCACCCTGTCCCAGGAGGGCCTGTTCGTCCTGGACCTGGACCCGGCCGCGCGCTTCACCGACCTGTTGCCCGCCGCGTGGCAGGCCTCGCTGCGCGCGTACCGCAGCGCCGGCTACGACCCGGACCGGTGGAACGAGCTGATGCATCGGATCGCGGCCGAACGCGGGACCCCGATCCGGCCGTTCTGCTGTTTCAACGACATGCGCCTGGTGGATCGGCCGCCCGCGGCCGGACCCGCGCCCACCACCGCCGAACTGGACGCGGCGCGCACCCACAGCCGGGTCGAACCGGCCGGCGGCCACGAGTTCATCGCGTGCCGGTACTGCATGCACGTGGTCGCCGAGGGCGACGCGCTGGTGGTCAGCGTCACCGGGGACACGGCGTACCTGCCGGTGCACGCGCTGGAGGCGCATCTGGTGGCGCTGGAGGACCTGTTGGTCCGCGCGGCGGGTGGGCGGGAGCTGCCGATCGGCGCGTTGACCGGCTTCGCGGAGCGTGTGGCGGAGCCGGTCGCATGAGCATCCTGGCGTACGCCGGCGCGACGTCCGTGGTCGCGGGCGGCCGGCTGCGCTTCCACCTCGCCCGCACCGACGGGGGCGAGGTCCGCGGCGAGGTCACCGTCGTGGACGCGACCACCGAGCGGGTGCTCGCGCACGCCCGGGTCGACGGTGGAATGTGGGAGTTGGAGATCCCGGACGACTGGCCCAGCTCGCTCTATCGGGCCGTGTTCGACGACGGCACCCCGCTCGCCGGTGTCGAACCCCTGGACCACGAGGCCTGGTTCGTGGTGCGCGCGGCGCGGCCGGGGGCGGGCGCGCCGATCCTGGTGTCGGTGCCGTTCGCCACCTGGCAGGCGTACAACCGCTCCGGCGTGCCCGGGCAGGGCCTGTACTACGCCGAACAGCCGGACCGCGCCGCACGGGTCGGCTTCGACCGGCCCGGCGGCGGACCACCGCCGGAACGCTGGGAGGAGGGACTGCTGCGCTGGCTGCGCGCGACCGGCCGGCCGGTCGAGTTCTGCTCCGGCCTGGACCTGCATGGCGGCGACGAATTGCTCTCCCACTACCGGCTGTTGGTGATCAACGGGCACGACGAGTACTGGTCGCGGGAACAGCGGGACACCGTCGAGGACTTCGTCCGCGGCGGCGGCAACCTGGCGATCTTCGCCGGGAACACGGCGTGGTGGCAGATGCGCCTGGAGGACGGCGGCCGCACCATGGTGTGCCATCGCGACGCGGTCGCCGACCCGATGTCGGCGATCGATCCCGAGCGGGTCACCGTCGAGTGGTCCAGCGCGCCGGTCAACCGGCCGGAGAACACCATGACCGGCCTCAGCTTCCGACGCGGCGCGGGCGCGTGGGGCGAGGGCATGAAGGTGATCCGGGAGGAGGCCTACATCGCCCGGTTCACCGACCACTGGGTCTTCGCGGGCACCGGGCTGGCCGACGGCGACAAGTTCGCCCAGGGCGCGCTGGGCTACGAGACGGACGCGGCCGAACTGGACTGGAGCCGCGGCGTCCCGCGGGCCACCGGGCGGGACGGCACTCCACCGACCTTCGTCGTGCTGGCCACCGCCGACCTGCGGCACTGGGCCCGCTACGGGCAGGGCGGCGACGCGGTGATGGGCACCTTCCGGCTGGGCGCGGGCACGGTGTTCAACGCCGGCACCATCAACTGGGGCAGTGCGCTGGCCGATCCGGTGGTGGACCGGGTCACCCGCAACGTGCTCGACCGACTGGCCGCCGACCGGCAACCACAGTGGGAGGTGATCGGGCCCACCGGCGACATCCGCGCCCTCGCGGCCTGCGAGGACGTGCTGTTCGGGGTGGACACCGAAGGCGCGCTGGTCTGCCGCGAGGTCAGCGGGCAGAACCTGCCGTGGCGCGCGATCGGCATCGCCGGATCGGTGGTGGCGCTGGCCGCGGCGCGCGAGGCGTCCGGCCCGTTGCCGTTGGTGCTGTACGCGGTCACGGCCGACGGTCGGCTGTTGCGCCGCGCCCCGGTCACCCGGCCGGCGCCGTGGACCCCGGTCGCCCGCCTGCCCGCCGACACGATCGCGCTCGCGCTGTGCGACGGCGGCCTGTTCGCGGTATCCGCCGACGACACACTGCACCACGTGTCCGCCGCCGAGTTGCCCACCGACCCGGACGTCCGGGCCCCGTGGCGCGCGCTCGGCTCGGCGGGCGGCGCGATCGCGCTCACCGCGATGAACGGACGGCTGTACGCGGCCGATCGGAACGGCCGACTGGCCACCAGGCCGCCGGTGACCGGCGGCGCCGGGTTCGCCCCCTTGGCCGGGGAGCCGGCGGAACCGGGCACGGTCCGGGCGTTGACCGGTCATGCGGGGAGCTTGATCGCCACCGCGCCGGGAGCTCGGGTGCGACGTCGGGCCGCGGTACCGGTGCCGGCGGCTGCGCCCGGGCCCGCGCCCGGGTGAAGGAGGTGGGCGGTTCGTCGCCGGGTCGAACTACCCTCCGAGGTCCACCCAGTGGTTGTCGTGCCGCAGGAAGAACTGCGCGCGCTCCTTGTCGGTGAGGTGTTCCAGTTCCGGAATGCCCTCGAAGTAGGCCTCGCGCGGCGCACCGGGCGCGAACTGGAGCAGCATCGAGGCCGGCTCGCCGGACTCGTTGCGGAACGCGTGCAGGCCGCCGACCGGCACGTACAGGAAGTCTCCGGCCTTGGCGTCGCGCCACGCCTCGCCGTCGAACAGCCGGATCGTGCCGGACAGCACGAAGAACGACTCGGAGATGGTCCGGTGGAAGTGCGTGCCCGGGCCGCTGGGCACCGCGTGCATGTCCACCCGATACAGACCGAACTCGCCGTCCGTGGACTCGGTCGTGGCCAGGTAGTGGTAGCTCGCGCCGGCCGTGGTCAGTTCGGGTGGGTGCTCGGCCGGCCGGAAACGGGCGCTGACGTCGCCGCCCTCGTCGTGGTACCGGACTTCGGGATAGGTCGGGTAGGACATTGCCGGGACTCCTCATGGGATCGACATGTTCGAAACAAGGTTCGAGGTGTGCGGTGTGACGTGTGAGGCACGGCGTGCGGGTCGTGCATCGGATCCTGTGCCCGGGGCTCCGGGCGGGTGACTCGGGATCGCGACGGGAAGCTCGCGGGGATCCCCCACACCGATGAGTTTCCGGCCGATCGGAAATCGAAGCATGCGACGGCTCGGAAACCACGAAGGGCACTGCCATTGCCGACCGCGTTCGCCCTCACCGGCTCGCGCACCACCGGAGCCGGCGTGGTGGTCGACTCGTACGAGCGCACGGGCGGGCCCACCTGCGGCACGTACGAATCGCCCGAGAACGCATAGGCCCCGCGATAGCGGGAGACGGGCCGGGACCGGCTTCGTCGACGGCCCGGTGGGCCCGTCTCACCCGGAGGATCCGGCCGGTGCCGCCGACGCCAGCAACCGGTCCTCGGACCAGGCCACCGCCTCCGCACCACTGCGGAACGGGGTCCACGGCACCGGGTCGCCGTCGTCGCCGATCGGGTCCAGCAGCGGCTCGCGGGCGGCGATGGCGATCTCGTGACCGGCGGAGGCGAGGTCGGCCAGGGTGGCGTCGAGCATGGCCGCCGAGCCGACGGCCATCCGGGTGACCCGGTCCAGGTCCAGCACGATCCAGCCCGGGGCGGGCGGCGTGTACTCGCGCAGCGCGTGCAGCAGGTGCTCCGTCTCGGTGAACTCCAGGATCCCCTGCGCCCGAATGACCACGATGCGATGTCCCTCGCGGTCCAACGTGGCGCGCTGCGCCGGGGTGCGGGCCCGATGGGAGGGGTGGTCGAGTGCGGTGGTGACGTCGGTGACGGTCGCGGCGTGCCGACCCGGTTGGTGCATCAGGTGCAAGCCGAAGCGTTCGGAGAGCTCGGTGAGCGCGACCACACCGCGTACCGGGTTGCCCGCGCGATCCAGCGGCGGGCTGTGCACGGCGATCCCGAAGCGGGCGGGACTGCACGCGATCAGACCGCCGGACACCCCGCTCTTGGCGGGCAGCCCCACCCGCAGCAGCCATTCGCCCGCGGTGTCGTACATCCCGCAGGTGGCCATCACCGCGAGCGCGCGAACCGCCACCGACTCGGCGACCACCCGGTCGCCGGTGACCGGATTGACGCCGCCGTCGGCCAGCGTCGCGGCCATCACCGCGAGATCCGCCACCCGGACCCGGATCGAGCACTGGCGGAAATACGTGCGCACGGTCTCGTCCACGTCGCCGGACAACGATCCCGCGCCGCGCATCAGGTAGGCCAAGGCCCGGTTGCGGTCCCCGGTGTCCACCTCGGAGCGGTAGACGTCTTCGTCGACGTCCAAGGGTCGGCCCGCGAACGCGGACAGGCACGCCCGGATCCGCTCGAAGCGGTCCTCCGGGTCGGCCGCCGGCACCAGGGACGTGGTCACGATCGCGCCGGCGTTCACCATCGGGTTGGCCGGTCGGCCGGTGCCGGGTTCGAGGCTGATCGCGTTGAACGCCTCCCCGCTGGGTTCGGCGCCGACCCGACGGGCCACCTCGGCCGGGCCCAGCTCGGACAGCGCGAGCGCGTAGACGAACGGCTTGGACACCGACTGGATGCTGAACGGCTCGTCGGTATCGCCCGCGAGGTAGCGGTTGCCGGACATGCTGACCAGGGCCAGCCCGAACGTCCCGGGGTCGGCCGAGGCCAACTGCGGGATGTAGTCGGCGACCTCGCCGTCGGTCAGCGAGCTCAGCCGATCGTGGATCTCGATCATCGACGCGGTCACCGGGTCCATGGCGTCGACCCATCGCTCCCCGACCGAAACCCCGCACTTCCTCGCACCGTCCGCTCCCCTCCGAGGCCACCCACGGCGCTCTTCGACCCGATCGCGGGTCGAGATCAGCGTGTAACGGAGAGTCACCGGTCGGTGTCGGGCGTAAACGCCTGGTCGGCGGTGGGCGCGCGCGGATGCCGGCGGGCGCGGTCCGAGGGCGCGAGGGGCGCGACGGAACGGGTCAGCGCCTCGCGGGCGGCGCGACGGCGGGTGTGGGTGCCGGTGCCGGTGCGGGTACGGCGGCCGGCGCGGTGGGCGCGGCGACGGGGGCCGGCGCAGGGGTTTCGGCAGTCGGCGCACGGGGTCCGGCCGTCTGCGCCGGGGAGGCTGCCGCATACAGGACTTCGCGCAGGCCGGGAACGGATTCGCGGTCGGGGCGCCAAACCAGACGCAGCGTCAGGTCGGGCGCGTCCAGGGCGAGTCGGATCAGTTTGCCGGACGCGAGTTGGTCGGCGACCGCGAAGGTCGGCAACAAGGCCACGCCCAGGCCCTGTTCGGCCCACGCGCGGATGACCGCGACGCTGCCGACCCGAACCTGCTCCACCCCGGTGCCCAGGAGTCGATCGCCGGCCAGCCGGAACGAACAGGCCGCCACATTGACCAGAAGTCGATGTCCGCGCAGGTCGTCGCCGGTGATCCGGACCCGGTCCCCGAGGGGGTGGTCGGGCGCGGCGACCAGGGTCAGGCCGATCGGCTCCAGGTCGACGAACGCGAGTGCGGTCGGCGGCGGTTCGAAGCCCAGTTCGCCGAGCCGAGCGCCGGTGTCCAGGAGCAACGCCGCATCCAGTCGCCCGGCGACGACGGCGGCCAGCAGATCGTCGCGATTACCGTCCGCGGCGACCTGGACCCGCAGGTCGGGCCGGCGGGCGGCGAGCCGGGCCAGCACCGAGGGCACATGCGTCGCGGCGATGCTCTCCAGCGCGCCCAGGCGCAACGGCGGGGCCGCTTCGGCCACCTCGCGGCGGGCCTGTTCCGCCTGGTCGAGCAGGCGACGCGCCCAGTCCCGCATGCGTTCGCCGGCCGAGGTGAGCGTCATGCCCCTGGGGCCTCGCTCGAACAGCGTGACGCCCACCGACTTCTCCAGGACCCGGATCTGCTCGGACACCGACGAGGGCGCGATGCCGAGCTCGTTGGCCGCGGCGGTGACGGTACCGGTTCGGGTGATCGTCTCGAACGTGCGGAGCCGGCGAATTTCCATGCCTTGGCAACCTCGCCGGAGCGTTCGGATATTCCGAACGGGGCGTACGGCTCGGCCGGTCGAGCCGAATCGGCTTCGGTCGCAGAGTGGTTCCCGTCGATCCGCCGCCGACGGCGTCGCGTATCGGTGCCGCCGCCTTCACGACCGCCCGGCCGTCGGGGCGCCGGCGCCCCGGCCGCGCTCATCCGTCCCCCGCTCGTCCGTGTCGATCGCCGGCCTCGCCCGCGGGTCGCTCACCGGTCCCGCTCACCGTCCCGTTCCTGGAGAAGTCCCGATGGCTGTTGTCGATTCACCCCCGTCCATCCCGCCCGCGCCGACGTCGCGCGCGCGTACCGTCGCCCTGCTCGGCATCTCGCTCGGCTACTTCATGGTGCTGCTCGACCTGACCGTGTTGTCCGTGGCCGAGCCGGATCTGGCTCGGTCGTTGGGCGGTTCGGTGGCCGGACTGCAGTGGGTGGTGTCCGGATATACCGTCGTGTTCGGCGCGCTGTTGTTGACGGCGGGCGCGGTGGCCGACCGGTTCGGGGCGCATCGGGCGTTCCGGGTCGGCATCGTCGGGTTCGGTCTCGGCTCGCTGCTCAGCGCGTGCGCACCGGACCTGTGGACCCTGGTGGCGCTGCGCGGACTGCTCGGCGTGGCCGCCGCCGCGTGCGTTCCGGCGTCGATGGCGATGGTCACCGTGCTGTACCCGGTGCCCGCCGAACGGGCCAAGGCGGTCGCGCTCTGGGCCGCGCTCAGCGGAGCGGCGCTCGCCGTCGGGCCGATCGCCGGCGGTCTGCTCGTCGACGGCTTCGGTTGGCGCGCCATCTTCCTGATCAACGCGCCCCTGGCCGCGCTCACCCTGGCGCTGACCGCCGGGGCGGGGGTGCGGTGCCCGCGTGGCGTACGAGCAATCGACTGGACCTCCCAGTTCGCGGCGTGCGCGGCCCTGGGTCTGGCCACCGACGCGCTGATCGCGGTCGGCTCCGGCACCGCGACGCACGCGGCTTGGTCGGGCGCGGGTGCGGTCCTGGCCGGGCTGTGGTTCGCCCGGTCCGAGCGGCGCAGTGCCCATCCGGTCCTGGCCCGGGCGATCCTGCGTTCGCGCGGCACGGTGTCGGCGCTGCTCGCGGGCGCGGCGGTCAACTTCGCGATGACCGGGCTGCTGTTCGTACTGCCGTTGCTGTTCCGGCAGAACCTGCACATGTCACCGCTGCGGACCGGCGTGGCGTTCCTGCCGATGACCCTGCCGTTCGCGGTCAACCCACTGCTCACCGGCCGGATCGTGGCCCGGTCGGGGCCGCGGGTACCGATGCTCGCCGGTCTGGGCCTGCTGACCGCCGGCAGCGTCGTGTTCACCGTGGCGGTGCACACCGGCTCGGCCTATCCGGTCCTGGCGATCGGACTGGTGTGCACCGGCTTCGGCGTCTCCTTCGCGCTTCCCGCCCTGGTCACCACCGTGATCGGCACGGCGCCCGAGGGTACGGCGGGCGCGGCGGGCGGCCTGCTCAACGCGGTCCGCCAGATCGGCGCGACCATCGGCGTCGCCTCGATGGGCGCCTTCGTCAGCGTCGACACCACGGCAGCCGAGGCCGACCTGGCCTACGCGCTGCTCCTGCCGGGCGTCCTGTGCGCGGCGATGGCCGTCGTGGTGGGCCGCCGCTGACCGTGGTCGGCGGGCCGAGGCCACGCCGATGGAACCTCCACGGCCGACCGGGCCGGCGGGACGCCGCGCGCACGGCGTCCCCCCGGTCGACGGTCGTGGCGTCACGAGCCGGTCAGGATGACGAGTTGCCGGGTCGCCCTGGTCATCGCGACATAGCGGTCGACCGCTCCTTCGACGCCCTCGCCGAACGTCTCCGGGTCGATCAGGACGACCAGGTCGAACTCGAGTCCCTTCGACAACTCCG
The DNA here is from genome assembly GCF_044460165.1 of Embleya sp. NPDC050154. NCBI lineage: Bacteria > Bacillati > Actinomycetota > Actinomycetes > Kitasatosporales > Streptomycetaceae > Embleya > Embleya sp. NPDC050154. The sequence continues at coordinate 657,311 of NZ_JBITJP010000001.1, read as the reverse complement.
GGGTCGACGACCGCACGCGGGACGTCGGCCGGAAGGTGGGATCGCCGATGACGCAGGCGATGCCCTCGGCGTGCTCGGCGAGCCACGCGTCGAGGATCGAAGACAGCTCCGCGGTGGATCCGTACCGCACGGGGACGCCGGCGCTGCGGATGGAGGTCGGCACGTTGGCGTCCGGCAGCACGGCCCGGATGACCGGCTCCGCCTCCGTCATGATCTCCTCCGGCGTCCGGTAGTTGATGCTCAGCGAGGCCAGGTTGATCCGGTCGAGCCCGACCCGCTCCAGCCGTTCCTGCCACGACTCGGTGAACCCGTGCCTGGCCTGGGCGCGGTCGCCGACGATGGTGAAGCTCCGGGACGGGCAGCGCAGCAGCAACATCTGCCACTCCGCGTCGGTCAGTTCCTGCGCCTCGTCCACGACGATGTGCGCGAACGGCCCGGCGAGCAGATCCGGTTCGACGCCGGACCGTGCGCTCTCGTCGATCAGGGAGTGCTGGAGATCCTCTCCGCGCAGCATCGTCACCACACCCTCACCGTCGTCGTCGGCTTCGAGCAGGGCGTCGACGACGTCGTCCATGCGCTTGCGCTCCGCGGCGACGGCGGCGTCCTGCCGACGCTTGCGCCGGGCCGCCTCCGGGTCGCCGAGCCGCTGCCGTGCCACGTCCAGGAGGGGCAGGTCGGACACCGTCCAGGCCTGGGCGTCCGCACGCTGCAACCTGCGCACCTCCCCGGGACTCAGCCAGGGCGCGCACATCCGCAGGTAGGCGGGTACCGACCACAGGTCCCCGACCAGGTCGGACGCTTCCAGCAGCGGCCACGCGCCGTTGAAGGCCGTGAGCAGTTCCCGATTCTGTCGCAGGGACCTGCGCAGCAGGTCGACCGAGACGTCCTCGTCCTCGTCGTCGTGCTTGTCCACCAGGATCGTGAGCAACTCCTCCCAGATCCGCTCGCGCGCCTCGTTGTGCGGCATACCGGGTTCCGCCGCCTCGAACGCCTCGGCCCAGTCGGCGGCGGTCAGCCGGACGTCGGACCAGTGGGTCGTGATCGTCATGCCCTTGGTCGGACGTTCCTCGTAGAACCGGACGGCCGCCTCGATCGCCTTCACCAAATCCGCGGACGACTTCAACCGGGCCACCTCCGGGTCGGCCTCGACCGCTGCCCCGGCTCCCTCGGCGACGAGGTCCCGCAGGGTGCAGGTCTGGACGCCCTCCTCGCCGAGGCTGGGCAGGACGTCGGCGACATAGCCCAGGTAGGGCTGGTGCGGACCGACGACCAGCACGCCGCCCCGGCGGTGACCCAGGTGTGGGTCGGAGTACAGGAGGTAGGCGGAGCGGTGCAGGGCGACGACGGTCTTCCCGGTACCCGGACCGCCGTCGACGACGAGGGCGCCGCGCGATCCGGCGCGGATGATGGCGTCCTGATCGGCCTGGATGGTGCCGAGCACGTCCCGCATCCGACTCGACCGGTTGCCGCCCAGACTCGCGATGAAGGCGGACTGGTCGTCGAGCGCGGCGTGCCCGGCGATCTCGTCCGGGTCGAACACCTCGTCCCAGTAGTCGCTGATCCGGCCGCGGGTCCAGCGATACCGGCGGCGGCCGGCCAGACCCATCGGGTTGCCGTGGGTGGCTCCGAAGAACGGCTCGGCCGCGGGGGTGCGCCAGTCGATCAGCAGTCGGCGACCCGCGCTGTCGGTCAGGCCGAGTCGTCCGACGTACACGGGCTCGGAGTCGTCCGTGCCGACCATGTGTCCCAGGCACAGGTCCAGACCGAAGCGACGCAGTGCGCGCAGGCGGGTGGTCAGCCGGTGGATCTCGATGTCCCGGTCCATCGCCTGCCGACCCTTGCCGCCGGGCGACTTGCGCGCGGCGTCCAGGCGGTCGGACAGCTCGGCGATCGACTGGTCGAGACACTCCGCGATGGCCGCGAAGTGCTGCTCGTCGCCGGCGATCAGCGACGGGTCGGCCTTGGCGGAGACGCGCTCGGGGAGGTCGAAGGCGCTGGTGGTGGTCAGGGAGTTCAGGGATTGCACGGCAAAGCTCCGATCTGCGGTCACTTGCGACCACGGCGCGCGGCAGGGCGTTCGGACCGTCGTGGCGGACCCGGTGGTTGGGGGTTCCGGCCCGAGGATCCGAGTGGTTACGCGGATACGGGCGACCCGTCCCGGCTGATCGCGGCGAGCGGTGGCTCCGAGAGGTCCGCAGACGCGCACACCCGCACCTCGGGGCCCGGGTCCCGCAACCGCGTGGCGAGTGCCACCGCCGCTTCGACGTCCCCCCGCGACCCATCCGTCGACAACAACACACGCACTTCGTGAATCTCCCATTTCCGCAGATGACGGCCCAAGTTCCGGCTCAGGTCGATGATTCTGCGGTACGACCGGGGCCTTGCCGCAAGGCCCCCGGTGCGCTATATGTTGTACATGGCGAGGAGAGCGTGTTCCCTCGCCTTTTTTCATGCGTCGCGGACGGACCTCCCGCGCGAAGCAGCGAAGCGGTGGGGCTACGGCGCGGTGCGGACGGCCCCGGGTTCGTGGACACGCCGCGTGGGTGTCGTCCCGTCGTCGGTGCGGTGTGCAAGGCTGCGTCGCGACATGCCGATCGAGATGACGAAGGTGGCGCGATGACTACGGCGGCTCACGGGACATTCGAGCTCACCTCGTTCGAGCCGGAGGCGGTCGACGAGGCACCGGGCGCCGAGCTCGGCCGGGTTCGGATCACCAAGACCTTCACCGGCGACCTGGTCGGCACCGGCACGGTACACATGTTCTCGGTGACCGACCTCGACGGCACCCCCGCCGCGTACGTCGCCGTGGAGCGCTTCACCGGCGAACTGGCCGGGCGCAAGGGCTCCTTCGTCCTCCAACACAGCGCACCGGGCAGCAATGGCGAACAGTTGGCCATCCAGGTGGTCGCGGGTACCGGTACGGACGAGCTCGTCGGGATCGGCGGCACGCTCGACATCGTCCGGACGGACGACGGCGGCCACACCTATGTCCTGCACCACACGCTCGGCTGAGCGAGGGCGCCTCGCGCCGGATCGACCCGAGCCCGGTCGCCCCGCGTCGTCTCCGATGGCGGGACACGCACCGCGACCGATCTTGACCGGCGACCGGCGGCGATCTAACCTCCGAATCGGAAAGCGCTTTCCATACCCGGCGTGCCCGCCCCACCGGGCGCTCCCGGCAGGACGGCCGGGACCGGCGCAGTCGACCGAACCGACGGGATTGACGGAACCGACGGGATTGACGGGGCTGACGGGACCAGGCCGGCCGGGAAGCGCGCCGGGCAAGAGAGTCGAGGACACGTGAGCACACCCGAGCGTCGTCGCAAGTGGGCGTTCAGCACACTCGGCGCCCCCGGCCGGCCGGTCCACGAGCACGTCGTCCGAGCCATCCGACACGGCTGCACGGGTCTGGAACTACGGGTACACCAGGACGAGTTCGTCAATCTGGACCTCCCCGCCGGCGAACGTCGGGCGATCCGCGAGCGAATCGCCGACGCCGACCTCGAGGTACCCTGCCTGGCCGGCTACGCCGGCATCTGCGCACCCACGCCCGACCCGATCGTGCTCTCCACGATCCACCGTCTCCTCGACCTGGCCCACGACCTGGCCGCGCCCGCCATCCGGATCTTCCCGGGCGGCACCGGCGAGGGCGACGCCGCACGCGCCGAACGCCGCCTGGCGGTCCTGCTCCCGGAGGCCACCGCCCGCGGCGTGACCCTGCTCGTGGAAACCCACGACTCGCACCCCACCGGCGCGGCGGTGGCGGACCTGGTGCGACCGTTCGGCGGCACGGTCGGGGTGATCTGGGACGCGTTGCACCCGTGGCGACACGGCGAGGACCCCGCCGACACGGCCGACGCCCTGGCCGGCCTGCTGCGCTACGTGCAGATCAAGGACGCCGCATCCGCCACCGACACCGCACCGGTCCCCCTGGGCACCGGCACGGTGCCCCTCACCACCATCGGAACCACGCTGCGCGGACACGATTGGCACGGCTGGGTCTCCCTGGAGTGGGAGAAGGCCTGGTACCCGGAGGCCGTCTCCCTGGAAGAGGCGCTCCCGGGCGCCGCCGACTGGGTGGCCCGATTCGGCTCTCCCCGGTAGGCCGGTCGACCGGACCCGGTCATCGGGCCGTCGATCCGGGGGTCATCGAGATGCCCAGCATGCGGGCGCCGGTTTCGCTGCGGGGACGGTGGCGGCTGCCCGGCGCGAAGACCACATAGGTGCCGGCGGGATGGCGCTCGGAGCCCTCGATCACCTCGCCGCTGAGGACGTAGTAGCGCTCCTCGGTGGTGTGCACGTCCACCTCGGGCCATTCCGTCCCCGGGGCGAAGTCGATCAGCCAGCCGCGGGCGTACTCGGTGCCCGCCAGGCGGCGTCGGACGATCCCTGGGGCCACGTCGATCGGGATGACGTCGTCCACGTGCACGGCGGATTTCGGGACGGTCGGGTGCTCGATCCCGGTCCGGGTCGCGGTCTCCGCGCCAGTCTCGGCACGGTACCCGGTCCCGGACGGGTTCTCGGTGTGGTTCGGGGTCTCGGTCTCGTGGTTCGAGGTCTCGATCTCGCTCATGCGTCCACTCTGGTCCGGGGCCACTCGCCCGGACAGTGTCGGAAAAGACTTCCATGGGTACATTCCTGCCATGCGTCGTCATCGGGTCGTGGCCGTGCTGAACCCGCCGCAGTCGCCGTTCGAGTTGGCCTGCGCCGCCGAGGTCTTCGGCACCGTGCGCCCGGATCTGCCGACGCACTACGACTTCCGGATCTGTACGCAGTCCCCCGGCCCCCTGCCGACGACCATCGGCTACGCGCTGGTCGTGGAGAGTGGGCTGGAGGCCCTGACCGAGGCGGACACCGTGGTCGTGCCGGGCTGGCAGCCACCGGGCGGCGAGGTGTCGGTCGAGGTTCTGGCCGCCCTGCGGGCCGCACACCGCCGAGGCGCGCGGATGGTCGCGATCTGTACCGGCGCCTTCGTCCTGGCCCGGGCCGGACTGCTCGACGGCCGCCGCGCCACCACGCACTGGCGCCGGGCCGCACAATTCGCCGCCGGCTTCCCCGAGGTCGTCGTGGACCCGGACGTGCTCTACGTGGACCATGGCGACGTGGCCACCAGCGCCGGCACGGGCGCGGGCATCGACCTGTGCCTACACCTGGTCCGGACCGACCACGGTGCCTGGTACGCCGCACAGGTCGCCCGCAGCATGGTGCTGCCGCCGCACCGCGAGGGCAGCCAACTCCAGTACGCGACCCACCCGACCTCGACCCGCAACGACGAATCGTTGGCCCCACTGCTCGACTGGGCGGCGGATCGCCTGGAGACCCCGCTGACCCTGGACCGACTCGCCGAGCAGGCCGGTCTGTCCGGCCGGACCCTGGCCCGCCGGTTCGCCGAACAGCTCGGCGTCAGCCCCGGACAATGGCTGCTCGGCCGACGCGTCGACGCGGCCCGGATCCTGCTCGAACAGACCGACCTGCCCGTGGAGACCATCGCCGGCCGCGTCGGCCTCACCACCGCCGTCAACCTGCGCCGCCACTTCCGCGCCCGCGTCGGCACCACACCCGGCGCCTACCGGCGCACCTTCGGCGAGACCCGGACACCACGCTGAACCAACCGGGTTCGGGGAAGCATGCAACCCGGCCGGCACTCGCGCGTCGGCGGCTACCCGGGCGATCCCGGCGGGTCGTTCCTCGCCGCGAGGCGGGACAACTCGCACAGGGTTCGCCGGCCCGCCTCGTCCGGTTCCGCGGGTTGGTACATGGTGATGCGCCGGCCGCCCTCCAACCGCAGCACCTCGAACGCGAGGGTGATCCCGCCGAGTCGCGGATGCCGGAAGGTCTGCCGGTCGCTGCGCCGCCGACGGACGTCGTAGCGTTCCCACCGGGACGCGAACTCCGGGCTTTCGGAACCGAGTTCGTCGACAAGCGCGGCCAGTTCGGGATCCTTCGGGTCGGCGGCCAGGAGCGAGCGCAGTTGGGCGGTGGTGCCGGCCGCGACCCGTTCCCAGTCGGTGAACAGCGCCCGCGACGCCGGGTGCAGGAACAGATAGCGGACGGTGTTGCGGCGCTCGGGCGCCCACTCGGCCAACCCGGGGAAGAGCACGAACGCCTCGGGGTTGGCGGCCAGGATGTCACTGGTGCGGGTGAGCAGGTAGGCGGGCCAGGGCCGGACGCGCTCCAACAGGGCGTGGATGCCCGGTCGTACCTCACGATCCGCCGGTGAGCCCCCGGCGGACATGCGCTCGGCCGCGTGGTTGGCCAGCGCGTACAGATGCGCGTGTTCCTCTTCGTTCAAGCGCAACGCGGCGGCGAGTCCGTCCAGGATCGTGCCGCCGGGATTGTTCTCGCGGCCCTGCTCGAGGCGCGTGTAGTACTGGATGCTCAGTCCCGCCAGTGCGGCCAATTCCTCCCGGCGCAGGCCCTGGGTGCGACGCAGACCGGTGCCCGCGGGCAGCCCGACGTCGCCGGGCTGAAGGCGCGCGCGGCGGGCCTGCAGGAATTCTCCGAGCGGGTGTGTTGGTGTCACCCCTCGATTGTCACAAAGTCGGGGACCTTCGCGCCGGTGCGTACGATACGGCCCTCCCGGGGACCGATGGGTGGGCTCGGCGGGCTATGCCCTGGCACGTCGGTGCGCCGCGACCCGTTCGCGGGTCGCGCAGCGGCGGGAGCAGTAGCGACGGGGCGGGCCACTGCCCTCGTTGGTGAAGACGTTCTCGCAGGTGCTCGACGCGCAGACACCGCCGGGTGGGCGCTGTCGGTCCCAGACCAGGAGGGTCAGCGCCAGACAGGCCGAGGCGAGGAACCATTCGCCCCAGGGCGCGTCGTCGTCGCCGTCCAGGTGCGGGTGCCAAGGGCTGCGGCCGGCGTGCGAGGTGAGCCGGAGGGGGCCTCGGCCGCGCCGGAGCAGGCGATTGAGCGCGGCCGCGGCGGCGTCGACGTCCTCGGCGGTGAAGACCTCGCGCAGCAGCAGCGCGGCGGCGCGCAGGTCGGTGACATCGGACGCGGTGAGGTCGATGGGGTCGGACTCCCCGTACGCGCGCAGCAGTTCCGCGATATCCGCCGGGGACGGGGAGGGGTCCGTCGCCGCTTCGGCGGCCGTGAGGGCGTTGACCAGGGCGACCGTTCGGCGGGTCACGGCCTGGACCGAGTGGCGGGTGGTGGATCGCTCGTCGTTCGATGGCGGCACGGGACGACTGTAACGCATCTGGTGGATGTTTGAGTTACCTGCGTAACGTGCCGGACATGACAAAGCGTTACGGAATGTGGTCCTACCTCTCCGGAGCGGCCGCCGCGCGCACGGGCGACGAGATGTCGGGGCCGGCCCTGCTCCTGGCCGGGCTCGCGGCCACCGGGTCGGCGGCCACCGGGTCGGCGCTGCTCGCGGCCGTCACCGTGTCGGCTGCGCTCGGCGGCCCGGTCTTCGGCGTCCTGCTCGACCGCTCGGCCCGACCGGGGCGGCTGTTGACCGCCGCGCTCGCCGGCTACGCGGTGGCGCTCGGGGTGATCCTGTCCACGCTGGGCCTGGTCCCGCTCGCGATCACCCTGCTGATCGCGGTGGGCGCGGGCCTCCTGGCACCGGCCCTGGCCGGCGGCTGGACCTCGCAGTTGCCCCGCGTCGTCCCGGCCGCCGACCTGCCCCGGGCGACCGCGTTCGACGCGATGACCTTCAACCTGGCGAGCCTGACCGGACCGGCCCTGGCCGGCCTCGTGGCGAGCGTGGCCAGCGCCGACGCCGGGGTGATCGTGTCCCTCACGCTGATCTGCCTCGCGCTGCCGGCGGCGTGGACCCTGCCCTCGTCCCGGGGCCGCGCCGCACGGGCGGGCCCGACCACGTCGATCGGCACCGACGTCGCGGCCGGCTTCCGCGTCATCGCCCGCACCCCGCCGCTGGCCCGGGCCACCGCCGCCTCGATGTGGTCCTGTGTGGGCCAGGGCATCCTGATCGCGTACAGCCCCGTGCTCGGCGAACGGGTGCTCGACTCGCCAGCGCGCGGCACGATCCTGCTCTCGGTCGTGGCGGCCTCGGCGCTCGCGACCAACACGCTCCTCGCCCGCCACCCCCACACGATGCGTCCGGACACCGTGATGTGGTGCGGGCCGCTGATCCTGGCCGCCGCGCTGCTCGTCGCGACGATCGGCCGGCCGGTGGCGCTGATCGCCGCGATGCTGCTCGCCGGTGTCGGCGAAGGCCCGCAATTGGCCGCGCTGTTCGCCATTCGCCACCGCGAGGCCCCCGCCCACCTGCGCGGCCGGATCTTCACCATCGGCGCCGGCCTGAAGATCACCGCCTTCGCCCTCGGCGCGGCCCTCACCGGGCCCCTCACCACCCCGACGCTCGCGCTCCCCCTCCACGCGGCGGCCGGTTGCCAGGCCCTGGCCGCCCTCACGTTCGCCATCCGTCGCTCGCCGAAAAACCGCGGGCACCCGGCAGCCGAGGCGAGCCCGACTCCCGCCGACCACACGACACGCGCGGACCCGTACGCGCCGGATCCGCGACGCGGCGACGGGATCGGACCTTGACCGAAGCACCGGGAGCGCACCGCAAAACCCTCCCCGACCCACCACGAGCCGCACTCGGCAACGCCGCTCCGGGATGGACGTGCCGGAAAAGGAGGCACCCGGGCAGCACGGGCGCGGGAGAGGCCGACGCGGCAGGGACGAGTCCGCCGGCCGCGGCGACATCGTCGTGACGCCTGGGCCCCGTCCGGCGGATCATGCCGGGCGGCTCACCAGCGCTGAATCGCTGTAGCGATCCGCCGGACATGGAGCCGGCCGGCGCAGGTTGGGCCCGCCGCCAAATACCTCGACATCGGTCGCGGTGATCGGGGACGCTTCGCGCAATGACCCGAATCGACGACACGCCGCCCGCGTGGGACGAGCGCACGCGGCTCACCACGTTTCTCGACTACACCCGTGCCACCGCCCGCGCCAAGTGCGATGGCATCTCTGCGGAGAACGCCCGCAAGGCGCTCCTGCCGGGCTCACCGCTGATGACCATGAGCGGATTGATCAACCACCTCCGCTGGGTGGAGTACCACTGGTTCCAGGTGGTCTTCCTCGGCGAGGAGGACCGGGGTCCCTGGACCGATGAGGACCCCGACCGCGAGATGCGTATCGCCGTCGACTTCCCGCTCACGCGGTTGCTCGACGAATACGCCGAACAGAGCGCCCGCTACCGCGAACCGGTCGCCGGGAACAGCCTGGACACCCGGGCCGAGGGAGCCATCCGCGACGGTCTCCATGTCGACCTGCGCTGGATCCTCCTGCACCTCACCGAGGAGACGGCCCGCCACAACGGCCACCTGGACATCCTGCGCGAGATGCTCGACGGCACGACCGCCGGCTAGCCCCCTGTCCGGCGGCTCCTGGTGGATCGGGCCGCGTCGTGAGCGCAGCGAGGAGCCCGAAGGGCGGATGCCGTGCATCGGCGCGCCGGAGAAGCAGCCGCACAGTGGTTCCATTCGGCTGCCTCTCCGGTGCGCCGAGGCGCGGTGCCAGGCGGCGCGGACCCACCAGGAGCCGCCGGACAGGGGCTAGCGCGGTGACGTTGCCGTGCTGGCGCGGATCACGAGTTCCGCGTCGAGGTCGATGGTGCGGGGGTCGATGGTCGGGCCGGTGAGGATCATGTCCATCGCGCGGGCGCCGATGTCGGCGAGGGGCAGGCGGATCGTGGTCAGTGGCGGGTTGAGGTCGGCGGCGAAGGGGAGGTCGTCGAAGCCGACCACCGAGACCTGGTCGGGTACGCGCAGGCCCAGGTCGTCGCGAAGCGCATTGAGCACGCCGGCGGCCATCACGTCGTTGAGGACGACGATCGCGGTCGGTTCGGGCGCGCGGGCCATCAGCGCGCGGGTGGCGGCTCGGGCCTCCTCCCGGGTGAAGCCGCCGTCGACCACGTGCGTCGGGGGCAACGTCACGCCCAGGGAGCGCAGTTGCCGCCGGGCGCCGTCCAGGCGGTCGCGCACGCTGGTCAGCGCGCGCGGGCCCGAGACGATGCCGAACCGGCGGTGGCCGAGCTCGTACAGGTGTCGCACCGCGAGCGCGGCGCCGGCCCGGTTGGCCGGGCGGACCGTGTCCGAGTCGATCCCGTGCGCCCCGACGGCGACCACGTGGCCCCCGTCGGCACGGTAGGCGTCCACCTCGGTGGCCAGGCGCCGGGTGAAGTCGCGATCGGCGAAGCCGCTCCCGGCCAATACCACCGCACGGGCGCGTTGGGCACGCAGTCGGGCCAGGTAGTCGAGTTCGAGTTCGGGGTCGCGGAACGTGGCTGCCAGCATCACGAGCAGACCGTGCTCGCGGGCGACGCCCATCGCGCCGGCCGCGATGGCGGCGAAATAGGGGTCGGCCACGTCGTGCACGACCACGCCGACCACGGTGGTCGTCGAACGGGCCAGGGCCTGGGCGGGGGCGTTGGAGACGTAGCGCAGTTCGCGAGCCGCGTCGAGGACGCGTCGGCGCAGTTCCTCGCCCACGATCCGGGTGCCGTTGCTGCCGTGCAGGGCACGGGAGGCGGTGGCCGAGGACACCCCGGCGCGCTCGGCCACCTGCTGGAGGGTGACGGGGCCCGCCGGGCGGGCCGCGGGCGCGTCGGAGGTCGGAGTCGGCATGGGCCCAGAGTAGCGAGCGGAACGCGCATACCCAACCTGTTCCGGCGCCAGGGCCACTCATGGACGGCATGATGCCTTTGTTCCCTTGACCCCATCGTCTCCTCGCTCTAACTTACGGGAAAGCGCTTTCCCACACTTGATACCGAGAGCACAGCAGAAATCGGCGCACCCGGGCTCGGCCGAGCCCACAGTCGGGCTCGGGTGACCCGCGTCCGACCCGAACCCGACCGCATCCGGCTCGCCGGAACACGGCCCACCCGGCTCCGGTCGTAGCGCCGCTGCTCGTCCCTGTCCGCCCCGCTTCACCCCCGCTTCCGAGAGGCCCCCATGACCACCCACACCCTCGGCGTCGTGATGAACGGCGTCACCGGCCGAATGGGCTACCGCCAGCATCTGGTCCGCTCGATCCTGGCCATCCGCGACCAGGGCGGGGTCGCGCTCGCCGACGGATCCCGGGTCCGGCTCGAACCGGTGCTGGTGGGCCGGGACGCGGAGAAGCTGCGCGCGATCGCCGACCGGCACGGCCTGAGCGGCGCGTGGACGACGAACTTGGATACGGCGTTGGCGGACCCGGCCAACACGATCTACTTCGACGCGCAGGTGACCACGGCGCGCGAGAAGGCGATCCACGCGGCGATCGCGGCGGGCAAGCACGTGTACACCGAGAAGCCGACCGCCGAGACGCTCACCGGCGCACTCGACCTGGCCCGGGCCGCCGACGCCGCCGGGGTCAAGCACGGCGTCGTGCAGGACAAGCTGTTCCTGCCCGGCCTGCTCAAGCTGCGCCGGCTGATCGAGGGCGGCTTCTTCGGCCGAATCCTCTCGGTACGCGGCGAGTTCGGCTACTGGGTGTTCGAGGGCGACTGGCAGCCCGCACAGCGGCCGAGCTGGAACTACCGTGCCCAGGACGGCGGCGGCATCGTCGTGGACATGTTCTGCCACTGGTCCTATGTGCTGGAGAACCTGTTCGGCCGGGTCGAGGCCGTCACCGCGAAGGCCGTCACACACATACCCACCCGATGGGACGAGCGCGGGCGCGAGTACCCGGCGACCGCCGACGACGCCGCCTACGGCATCTTCGAGCTCGCGGGCGGGATCGTCGCGCAGATCAACTCGTCCTGGGCGGTGCGGGTCAACCGTGACGAACTGGTGGAGTTCCAGGTCGACGGCACCGAGGGCAGCGCGGTCGCGGGGCTGCGTCGTTGCCGGGTCCAGCACCGCTCGGCAACGCCGACTCCGGTGTGGAATCCCGACCTTCCGGTCACCGAGCCGTTCCGCGACCAGTGGCAGGAGGTGCCGGACAACACGGGTGACGGCGGCTTCGACAACGGCTTCAAGGTGCAGTGGGAGGACTTCGTTCGGCACGTGGTCTCGGACGAGCCGTTCGCCTTCGATTTCCTCGCCGGCGCGCGCGGCGTGCAGTTGGCCGAGTGCGGACTGCGCTCCTCGGCCGAGGGCCGCCGGGTGGAACTGCCGGTGCTGGACGGGAAGTCCGCATGACCGCCCGGCTGTTGCTGCCCACCGCCGCCGGCACGCTGGAGCCGTACGAGCCGACCGGGAACTACCTCGGCGCGGCCCCCGGCGGCGCGGCCTTCCGCGACCGCACCGCGTACGCCGCCGCGCACGTCGTGGCCGACCCGCTCGCGGACAACACTCCGGGCCGACCGGCCGTGTTGGACTGGGACGCCACCCTCGCCTTCCGTCACCACCTGTGGTCGCACGGCTTCGCCGTCGCGGACGCGATGGACACCGCACAACGCAACATGGGCCTGGACTGGTCGGCCACCGCCGAACTGATCCGACGCAGCGCGGCCGAGGCCGCCACGGTCGGCGATCCCTACGCCCTGCTCGCGTGCGGCGCGGGTACCGACCACGCCGGGACGCGCCTGAGCATCGATCAGGTCGTCGAGGCCTACACCGAACAGATCGCGACGGTCGAGGAATCGGGCGCCAAGGTCGTGCTGATGGCGAGCCGTCAACTGGCCGCGGCCGCGCGCGGGGCCCAGGACTATCGCCGGGTGTACGACACGCTGCTGCGGCAGGTGCGCCGCCCCGTCGTACTGCACTGGCTCGGTGAGGTGTTCGACCCGGCACTGGCCGGCTACTGGGGATCGGCCGACGTGAACGCGGCGACCGAGGTGTTCCTGGAACTGGTGCGCGAGCACGCGGACCGCGTCGACGGGGTCAAGGTCTCGTTGCTCGACCGCGAGCACGAGATCCGGCTGCGCGCCGAACTGCCGCCGGGCGTACGGCTGTACACCGGCGACGACTTCCACTATCCGGAGCTGATCCGGGGCGACGACCGGCACTTCAGCCATGCCCTGCTCGGCATCTTCGACGCGATCGCCCCGGTCGCGGCCGGCGCGCTGCGCGCACTGGACGCGGGCGACACGGCCGGGTACGACGCGCTCCTCGCGCCGACGGTCCCGCTGTCGCGCCACCTGTTCGCCGCCCCCACGTACCACTACAAGACCGGCATCGTCTTCCTCGCCTGGCTCACCGGGCACCAGAGCGCCTTCACCATGGTCGCCGGTGCCCAATCGGCCCGCTCGCTACCGCACTTGGCCCAGGCCTATCGCCTCGCCGACGCGGCGGGCCTGCTGCCGGACGCCGACGCGGCGGCCGCACGGATGCGGGCGCTGCTCGCGGTGGCGGGGGTGGACGCGTGAGGCCCGGAAGCACCGACGTGAGCACCGACGGAAGCGTCGACGCGAGGGCGCTGGACGTACCGAGCGGAACTCCCGCCGGTACGCCCACTCCCGGCCCCGGCGACCCACGCATCGCGCGGCTGTCGCTGAACCAGTGGACAACGCGCGAGTGGTCGTTGCGCGAGGCCGTGGAGGGTTGTGTACGGGCGGGGTTGCCCGCCATCGGATTGTGGCGGGACAAGGTCGCCGACGCCGGTCTCGCCGAATCGGCGAAGCTCGTCCGAGAGGCCGGATTGCGGGTGTCGTCGCTGTGCCGGGGCGGGTTCCTGACGGCGCGTGAGCCGGTCGCGCGGGCCGAGGCGATCGCCGACAACCGACGGGCGATCGAGGAGGCCGCGGCGCTGGAGGCGGCGTGCCTGGTCCTGGTCGTCGGCGGACTGCCCGCCGGCGACCGGGATCTGCCCGGCGCGCGGGAGCGGGTCGCCGAGGCGCTGGCCGAACTCGCCCCGTACGCGGGTGCGCACGGTGTCCGGCTCGCGCTGGAGCCGCTGCACCCGATGTACTGCGCCGACCGCGCGGTGCTCTCCACGCTCGACCAGGCGATCGACCTCGCCGAGCCGCATCCGGTCGGGCAGGTGGGCGTGGTGGTCGACGCGTTCCACGTGTGGTGGGACCCCTACCTCCCGGCCGCCATCGCCCGGGCCGGCGAGCGGATCGCCTCGTTCCAGGTCTGCGACTGGGTGTTGCCGCTTCCGGCGGACAACCTGCTCGCGCGAGGCATGATGGGCGACGGCGTGATCGACTTCCGGTCGATGGCAGCCGCGGTCGAGGCGGCCGGTTACGTCGGCGACATCGAGGTGGAGATCTTCAACGCGGACGTCTGGGCCGCGCCCGGCGACGCGGTCGTGGACACACTCAAGCGGCGCTACGTCACGGAGATCCTCGGCTGACGCCGCGCGTCCTCGAACCGACATCCGTGACCGCGGCCGGCCATCCCCCGGCCCGGCCGGCCGCACCCGCCACCGGGCTCGCGGCTCGGCCGTGGTCGTGCCGTCTCGGCCACCCGACCGATCCAGCAACGGTCGGGAGCCGTCGGTAGCGGTCCGGAACAGTCGGGAGCGGTCGGGAACGACCCCGTACGACCCGAACGGCCGGGAAGCCGCCGGCAACGACCCGCAACGATCAGCGACCGAGAAGGTGGAACCGCCATGCGGATCGTCATTGCTCCCGATGCGTTCAAGGGCACCATCGGTGCCGAGGCGGCCGCGGCTGCCTTGGGTGAGGGGTGGTCGCGGGGGCGGCCCGGCGACGACATCGTCGCGTTGCCGTTGGCCGACGGCGGTGAGGGCACGCTCGACGCGATGGCGCGGGCCGTGCCGGGCGCCGTCCGGGTACCGGTGCTCGGGGCGCCCGGCCCGGACGGGCGGCCCGTGGACACCGCCTGGTTGCGTCTGCCGGACGGCACGGGTGTCGTCGAGTTGGCCGCCGTGTCGGGGTTGCCGCTGATGGCCGCTCCCGATGCGATGCGCGCGCACACCGCCGGCCTCGGCACGGTGCTCGCCGCCGCGCTGGGGGCCGGCGTGTCCGCCCTGGTCGTCGCGGTGGGCGGCTCGGCCTCGACCGATGGCGGAACCGGCGTACTGGCCGCCCTCGGAGCCCGCTTCCGCGACTGCGACGGCAAGGAACTCCCTTACGGGGGAGGATCTTTGGCCCGTCTCGCGGCGATCGACTCGACGCGTCTGGCGACGCCCCCACCCGGCGGCGTCCAGATCCTCACCGACGTCACCAATCCACTGCTGGGCCCCACCGGCGCCGCCGCCGTCTTCGGTCCGCAAAAGGGCGCGTCCGCCCGCGAGATCGCCGAACTGGACGCCGGACTCGCCCGCCTGGCAACGCTCCTCGGCGGCACCCCGGCCGCGCCCGGCGCCGGTGCCGCCGGCGGTACCGCGTACGGTTTGGCCACCGCCTGGAACGCCGCCATCGTCCCCGGCGCCCCACGCGTCGCCGAACTCGCGGGGCTGCCCGCCGCACTCGCCGACGCGGATCTGGTCATCACCGGCGAGGGCCGCTTCGACGCCACCTCCACGCACGGGAAGGTGGTCGGCGCGGTCCTCGACCTCGCCCGCCGCGGCACCGGCGTCCCGGTGGCCCTGGTCGCCGGCTCGATCGCCGCACCCCTCCCCGCCGGCGTCAGCACATCCGCCGACCTGACCCGGCTCGCCGGGTCGGCGACGGCGGCCCAGACCGACGCCGCGCACTGGCTCCGTCTGGCCGGCGCCACCATGGCCGGCCGCTTCGACGCCGACCGGGCGGCGCGGACCCGCCGGGATCCCCTCGACCGGCCCTGACACTCCGATCGGGGCACACGTCACAAACGCCGGGCCGGCACGTACCCGCCCGCGCGGAGCCGGGGCCACGGGCAGGGGCGCGAACCTGGTGGTCACCGGCCGCACCCGCTCCGCCACCCCGTGGGCCACCCGGCGCCCACCGGCGCGGGGCCCGGTGGGTCGGGGTCCGGCTAGGCTGAGTGGACAATGAACCGTTTCTCTGCGCCTTCCGGCGAGTTCGAGCTCACCCGTTATCCCGAGGATTCCCGCGATCTGCTGCGCGCGTGGGACGCGGCCGACGAGTACGTGCTTCGGCACCTCGCCGGGATCGACGACGACAAGCCGACGGATCTGTCCGGCAACGTCGTGGTGGTGGGTGACCGCTGGGGAGCGCTGGCCACCGCGCTGGCCGAGTCCCGGCCCGTGCAGATCAGCGACTCGTTCCTCGCCCAGGAGGCCACCCGGGCGAACCTGGCGCGCAACGAGGCGGATCCGGACTGGGTGCGGCTGCTGTCCACCCGGGACGCGCCGCCGGAGCGCGTCGACGTCCTGATCGTCCGGGTCCCGAAGAACCTGGCGCTGCTGGAGGACCAGTTGCACCGGCTCGCGCCGGGCGTGCACGCGGACACGGTCGTGGTCGGCACCGGCATGACCACCGAGATCCACACCTCCACGCTCAAGCTGTTCGAGCGCATCATCGGCCCGACCCGCACGTCGTTGGCGGTACGCAAGGCCCGGCTGATCTTCGCCACCCCCGACCCCTCGCTCCCGCGTACCGCGAGCCCGTGGCCGCGCAGCTACGCGCTGCCCGGCGACGTCGGCGCGGGGTCCGGGATCGTGGTCACCAACCACGCGGGCATCTTCTGCGGCGACCGGCTCGACATCGGTACCCGCTTCCTGCTGCGCAACCTCCCGCGCCGCACCGGACGCGACCGGGTGGTGGACCTGGGCTGCGGCAACGGTGTGGTGGGAACGGCGGCGATGCTGGCCAATCCGCGCTCGGACGTGCTGTTCGTCGACGAGTCGCATCAGGCCGTGGCCTCGGCGCGGGCCACCTTCCAGGAGAACCTGGGTTCGGACGCGGGTGCCGAGTTCGTGGTGGGCGACGGCTTGACGGACGTACCGGCCGAGAGTGTCGACCTGGTACTGAACAACCCGCCGTTCCACACCCATCGGGCCACCACCGAGGCGATCTCGTGGCGGATGTTCGCCGGCTCGCGTACCGCGCTGCGCCCGGGCGGCGAATTGTGGGTGATCGGCAACCGGCACCTCGGCTATCACGTGAAGTTGCGCCGGCTGTTCGGCAACTGCGACATCGTGGCGAGCGACCCGAAGTTCGTGGTGCTGCGGGCGGTCAAGAAGTAGCGGGAGGCGCGTGCGGCGACGGTTGCGGTCACGCGCGCGAGGTTCGTGCGCGTCGACCGGACCGGGTTTCCGCGCGCGGCCGGCCGGTCCGGTGTCGTGCGGGTCCGGTGTCGTGCGGGTTCGGGCTGGTCCGGTGCTCCGCGGGCCCGGGCATGTCGGGTGTCCCAGCGCGCCTGCCGGCGTACCTCAGGCGGGGTTCTCCACCCGGAGCAGCATGCGCTTCAGCAGGGCGATCAGTTCGTCCTGATCGATCTCGTCCAACGGCTCGACCATGGCGCGCTCGGCGCCGTCGAGCAGTTTCGTCGCGGCCGTCCAGCGGGCGCGGCCGGACTCGGTGAGCTCGACGTCGACCCGGCGGCGGTCCTCGGTGCCGCGGATGCGGCGGATCGAACCGGCCTCCTCGAGCGTGTCCAGCCGGCCGGTGATCCCCGCCGGCGACACCATCAGCTCCGTGGCCAGTTCGGACGGCGTGGCCCGGTACGGCGCGCCGCGCGAGGCCAGTCGGTGCAGCGTGTCGAACTCGAACGCCTGGAGACCGACCTCGGCCAGGGCGCGTCCCTTGACCTGCCCGAGGTGCTTGGTCAGCATCTGGATCCGGGTGACGATGCCCTCGACGCGCTCGTCGAACGGCGCCTTGTGCCGCCACCGCGCGATGTGCCGGTCGACGGAGTCCTCGACCTCGATAGCAGCCGCGACCTCGGGCCGGCCCCGTCCGCACTCGCAGCCGCCGCGTGCCCGTCCGGGTCCGCGGTCCGCGGGTTCGCGGTCCCCGCCGTGTTCGCGGCCTTCGCCGTGTTGCCGGCCCTCGCCGTGCTCCCGACTCTCGCCGTGTTCGCGGCCTTCGCCGTGTTCGCGGCCGTCTCCATGCATGCGGTCAGTATGCTATGCCGACTAGTAATTCGTTGACGAATGATTTGCTGACGAAATACATTCGGCTGCCATGACCCCTGCCACGCGCCGGCTCCTGCTCGGCCGCACCTTCGCCGCCCTGGCGACCGCCCTGATTCCGATCACCCTGACCCTGGCTCTCGTGCACACCGGTTCGAGCACCGACCTGGGCCTGGTCCTGGCCTGCGAACTGCTGCCGATGTTGCTCCTGCTCCCGGTCGCGGGTGTGATCGCCGACCGATTCCCGCCGCAGCGGGTGATTCTCACCGCCGATCTGGTCCGCGCCGGCGCCCAGCTGGCGATCGGCGCCGAGTTGCTCGCCGGCCCGGTACGGATCGCGGATCTGGCGGTGCTGTCAGCGCTCACCGGCGCCGCCGTCGCGTTCGGCACTTCGGCGATCCGCACGCTGGTGGTCGCGGTGGTACCCGAGCCGGAGCGGCTGCGTACGAACGCCCGGCTCGGCGTCGCGCAGGGCCTCGCACAGGTGGCGGCACCCGCTGCCGCCGGCGGCCTGATCCTCGCGGTCGGGGCCGGCTGGTCCTCGCTGCTGACCGGCCTGCTGTTCCTCGGTTCGGCCGCCACGTTCGGCGGCCTGCGCCCGCGGCGCATCGAGCGTTCGGACGAACGGGAGCCGTTCCTGGGCGAGTTGCGCGCGGGTTGGGTGGAGACTCGGCGCCACCCGTGGTTCCTGGCCAACGTCTTCGCGCACGGCGTATGGCACTTGGCGGCCGGCTTCCTGCTCACCCTCGGCCCGATGATCGCGGTCGACCGACTCGGCGGCGACCGCTCCTGGGTGATCATCGCCCAGGTCGGCACCGCCGGCCTCCTGCTCGGCGTGCTGATCTCCACCCGGTTGCCGATCCGCCGCCCACTGGTGGCCACGTCGATCGGCGCCGCCGTGTACGCGCTCCCACTCGCCGCCTTCGGGCTGCGCGCACCGATGGTGGTCGTCACCGCCGCGTACTTCGTCGGCATGTTCGGCCTCGGCGTGCTGAGCCCACTGTGGGAGACCACGATCCAGCGCCGGATCCCGCAGGAGGCACTCGGTCGGGTCGGCTCGTTCGACTCGCTGATCTCCTTCGCCGCCCGCCCGCTGGGCCTGGCCGTCGCCGCTCCCGTCGCGGCGGCGATCGGCAGCGCCACCCCACTGCTGATCGGCGCGGTGCTGGTGGCCGCCACGAACGGGGCGTTGCTGCTGTTGCCGGACGTACGCGCGCTGCCGCCCGCGTCGGAAGCCGCGCCCGCGCCGGGAAGCACGCCCGCGCCGGGGGCCGCGAACCCGGCGAGCGTCGCCGAACCCGGCTCCGCGTGAGCCGGCCCGCGCCAAATGCGCTTGTCCCGGTCCCGGGGTCGCGCCTTGTCCGACGGCGCGACAACGGCCCCGGGGGCGGTGAATCGCCCGGACCGTGCCGCGCCGATGGCGGTGCGGGTGCGGTCGGGTCGGGTCGGGTCAGCGGGCCCTGGTTCCGTCGTGCCAGACGCCTCGGATGCGGTGGTCGAGGTCGGTCGGGTCGAGGTCGGTGCCGGCGAGCAGGACCAGGTCGGCGCGTTTGCCGACGGCGATCTCGCCCCGGTCGTCGGCGAGGCCGAGCAGCCGCGCCGCGTCGTGGGTGGCCGCGCGGAAGGCGCCGGCGGGACCGAGACCGCACCGGGACAGGTGCTCGATCTCGCGGAGCACCTCGGCGTACGGGCGGACCGGACTGTCGCTGCCCATGGCGATCGGCACACCCGCGTCGATCGCCAGGCGGACCGCGTGGCGATGGGCCTCGGCCGCGCCGTCGGGAGCGCCCGCGGGGTCGGTCTGCGTACACGACAGGGTCGGCACGAGCCAGGTCCCGTGCTCGGCCATCGCGCCCACGGCCGCCTCGTCCAGATAGGTGCCGTGTTCGATGCTGCCCGCACCCGCGCGCGCCGCCGATTCCGCCGCCCGCGCCCCGTGCGCGTGCACCATGACGCGACGCCCGCCGAGCCGGGCGGCCTCGTCGACCAGGGCGGCCATCTCCTCGGGCGTGAACTGTACGTCGTGCACCCCGCGCCCCAGGGTCATGGATCCGGACGGCGTGGCCTTGATCCAGTCCGCCCCGGCCCGCACCATGCGCCGCACCACGGCCCGTGCCGCATCCGCTCCGTCGAAGACCGGATCGGGCATGGACGGGTCCTCGAAGAAGTCCACCGCACCCACCCGGGGAGCCCAGTGGTCCCCGATCCCGCCGGTGGTACACACCTGCCGCACGCTGATCAGCACGTGCGGTCCCGCGACCCATCCCCGCTCGATCGCCATCCGCAGACCCGCGTCGGCTCCCCACGCGTCGCGTATGGTCGTCACGCCGAGCTGCAACAGGGTCCGCAGCACCGGCACCGCCGACAACGGCCGCACCGACCGGGGCAGTCCGAACGGATTCCGAATGGTCTGCCCCAGACACACGTGCGTATGACAGTCGATGAACCCGGGGACCACCAACTGATCGGCACAGTCGACCACTTCGTCACCGTCCAGGCCGCTCCCGACGGCCACGATCCGCTCGCCCTCGATCACGACGTCGGCCGGGCCGACCTCTCCGGACCGCACATCCAACACTGAACCCGCGCGCAACACCACACGTCCCATCCGCCCATCCTGCCCCTTCGGCAAGGTCGTTGCGGAGGCCGGGGACGAGCGGGTTCAGAGCGGGCGAGGGAGGTCGTCGCCCGCCAGGTCCCTGCGGGCCTCCTCCACCGAGGGCAGGATGCCGTCGGCACCGGTGGCCGCGACGATCGCGGCCGCCTCCTCGACCAGCGCCAGCGCGTCGTCGCGGCGATCCTGGCCGGCCGCGATGTACGCCAGCCCGACCAGGTTCGCCGCGACGCCGGGCAGAAAGCCCAACTCGCGGCGCAGCCGTACCGACTCCTCCAGCCGCACCCGGGCCGTGTCCAGCCGTCCCGCGATGTGCGCGGCGATGCCCAGGTGCCGCAGGGCGTACGACATGGTCAGCCGGTCCTCGACGGCCGTGGCGAGTTCGAGGGATCGTTCGAGCGCGGGCAGCGCGCTCGCGTGGTCGCTCCGGACGACCTGGTGGAACGTGCCGACCCAGAACAGCGCCTCGCCCTCGCCGCGCACGTCGCCGAGCAGGCGGTAGAGCTCCACGGCCCGCTCGAACAGGGCCAGTTCCTCGGGGTCCTCGGCGCCGCGATGGCGCAGGTGGCGCGCGTGCGCCACGCGCCCTCGGGCCAGGGCCAAGTCCGCCTCTACGGCGTCGAGTTCGCGATCGGCGGCGGGCAGTGCGTTCCGGTCACCGCCGAAGACCGATCGTTCGTAGAGGAGCCTGGCCCGGTCGATCCGGTCGATCCGGTCGATCCGGTCGGTGCGTTCGTCTGCGCTCATCGTCGCTCCAACTGCCCACGTCCCGCACCCCATCGGACGCCGCGCAGCACCGCGAAACGGCGTGCCCCCGCCCGAATCCGAGCCGCGAGTCTAGTGCGGCGACCAGGTTCGGGCCGGCCTCCGGTGGGATTTGCGCCCGAATCGCGCCGCGCGTCGGGGACCGGAGGCCGATGTAAAGAAAACTAGACATGATGTCATCGCTGCTTTACATTGACGCATGTTCACTTCGCGCGACCGAGGAGCCACCGTGGCGTTCGAAGAGAAGCGCGCGTGGATCATGGTGTTCGTCACGGTCGGCGCCTACGCGACCTATCTCGCCGTCGTCCTCGGGAGAGCGGGCAACACCCCGCTAGCGGAGGTCTCGTACGCGTCCACTCTGCTGTGGACGATCGGGGCCGCGATCCTGGCGGCGATCGTGCTGCACATCGTGGTCTCGATCGTCACCCCCGAGGGCGCCAACCGGAAGGACCAACGCGACCGGGAGATCGGCCGGTTCGGTGAACACGCAGGCCAATCCCTCGTCGTCGTCGGCGCGGTGGCGGCGCTGGGGATGGCGCTCGCCGAGTGGGACCACTTCTGGATCGCCAACACCATCTACCTGGCGTTCGTGCTTTCCGCGATTCTCGATTCCGGAGCCAGGATCGCCGCCTACCGCTGGGGCCTTCCATCGTGGTGAAGAAGCCGCCGACCAGGGTCACCAACACGATCCGCGCCCTGCGCTTCGCCCACGGCGAGATGACCCAGGCCGAACTGGCCGAGCGTGTGGGCGTCACCCGGCAGACCGTGATCGCCATCGAGCAGGGCCGCTATTCCCCGTCCCTGGAAATGGCGTTCGTGATCGCCCGCGCCTTCGGGGTTCCGCTCGACGAGGTTTTCCAATACCCGGACGATGCAGGGGAGATGCCGTGAAGGCGTTCGTTCAGGACACGTACGGGCCGCTCGATGTACTGCGACTCGACGACATCGACCGACCCGTCGTCGGCGACGACGACGTGCTGGTCCGGGTGCACGCGGCGGGGGTCGATCCCGGCGTCTGGCACCTCATGACGGGCTTGCCGTACCTGCTCCGCCTCACCGGTTTCGGTTTACGCGCGCCCAAGGTGCGCGTTCGGGGCATGGACGTCGCCGGTCTGGTCGAGGAGGTCGGGCGGAACGTGACCGGATTCCGGCCGGGCGAAGAGGTGTTCGGCACGTGTCAGGGTTCCTTCGCCGAGTACGCGTGCACCCCGCAGACCAAGCTCGCGCCGAAGCCGGTGAACCTCGACCTCACCGCAGCGGCGACCGTACCGACCTCCGCCCTCACCGCGCTCCAGGGGCTCCGCGACAGCGGGCGGGTCCGCTCCGGGCAACGCGTCCTGATCGTCGGCGCGGCCGGCGGCATCGGCACGTACGCGGTGCAACTGGCCAAGGAGTTCGGCGCGCACGTCACCGGCCTGTGCAGCACCGGAAAGCTGGAACTGGTGCGCGCGCTCGGCGCGGACGAGGTGATCGACTACACGCGCGAGGACTTCACGGATGGGACGCACCGGTACGACCTGATCCTTGACATCGCGGGCCATCGCTCACTGAACCGCCTCCGCCGGGCGCTCTCCCGCACGGGCACACTCGTCATCGTCGGCAGCGAAACCAAGGGCCGCTGGTTCGGCGGCGTCGACCGCGTCCTGCGCGCACTCGTGCTGACCCCGTTCATCCGGCATCGGCTGCGCGGCCTGGTCCAGGTCGAAAGTGCCGAGGATCTGCGTACATTGCGGACACTGATCGAGGCGGGCAAGCTCACGCCGGTGATCGACCGAACGTATACCTTCGACGAGATCCCGCAAGCGATCGAGTACATCCACAAGGGCCACGCACGCGGCAAGGTCGCCATCACGATGGTGTGAGCATCGGGCGCGCCATGGCGTGGCGCGCCCCGGGGCTTGTCCGGCGACAGGAACAGGCGCTGTGGAGACGATCCGGCAGCCGACACCGGCGGCGGGCAAGCAGCGAGGTTGTCGACGCTCCGGATTCAACCGGTCGAAGCATGGCCCACGAGCCTGACTACTTCGCCGGACCATCGCGTCACGGATGTGTTGGGCCCGCTCGCAATCCTGTCCTCCGAGGCGCAGTGGCAGAACTACCGCACGGCCGCCAAACCCCTCACCGGCCCCGCGTCTGATGTCACGCGGTCCGGGCGACACCCTCGCGGGAGGTTTCAAGGAGGGCACGGTCACCCTGTGGGACACCCGCTCCGGCCGGAGCACCAACGTCCCGACCACCGCCACCGACGCCCCCGTCACCTGCATCGCCACCAGCCCCGACGGCAAAATCCGCGCCGCCACCACGCAGACCCTCGGCATCCGGCGGCTCGACACGTGGTGATGCGGCGTGCGGACGCTTCCTAGTCGCCGTCCGGCCAGGTGCGTGGAGGGGCCACCTTGGCCAGGTACGCCTCGGACTCGGTGCGGTCCAGGGTCGCTTCGAGGGTGACGTCGCCGGTGATGCCCGGATAGAACCGGCCGGCTCGCCACGAACGTTCGTACGCCGGTGGGTCCAGTACGAGCACGCGCTCGCCGTCCACGACCGGGATGTCGGCGGGACAACCCTCGTTCCAGATCCACCCGCCGTCGACACCACTGAGGTTGAACACGCCGGTCGTGTGCGGCGCCGGCTCGAACGCGGCGTCCCGGCACACCGCGACCGCCTCGGCGGACGGCGGGTCGCCCGGGATGTGGCCGCCTGCGATGAGGACGTGCGCGATCAGCGTGTGCAGTTGGAAGTTGTCGCCGACGCGGGTGACGCGCAGGCGATATCCCGTCCCGGTGGGCCGATGCAGCACGACCAACGGCTCGTCGTCGAACATCTTGAGCAGGTAGCGCAGGCACTTGAGGTCGGCGTCGCCGAGCGCGATCTCCTCGGCGAGCGCGACCAGCGTCCCATCGGCCTGCACGGCCCGACGTATCGCCTCGCGCGAGAGCATCGCAACGGCCGCCATCTCCCACAGCGGCAACTGCATCCACGCGGACACCGCCGCGAACTTCGCCTCGTCCAGCCCGCCCGTCGCCTCCGCGACCCGGCCGAGCACCTCACCCAGGGCCAGATGGTCCCGTTCGGGCAGGTCGCCGCCGACCGCCTCCTCCCACAGCACCGGAAAACCCGCGACGTTGCGCAGCGCGTCCCGCACCCCGGCGAGAACCGGCCCCGAACACGCCGCCAGATCCGCGCCGTTCTCCACGCAGGCACCGATCATGACGGCAAGAATCGCCTCCGCTCCCATGGGGGTCCGCGACAGCGCGCCCGCAAGTCGCGGACCCACCTCGGCCGAGTCCTTCGGCTGCGCGTTCTCGAAGGCGTCGCGCAACTGCCCGAAGGCATTGTTCAACAGGGCTTCGTCCTGCTCCCCCAGGGCATGCTCGAGTCGGTCGACCGCCTGATACAAAGCACGTTCACGAGAGATCATCCGCGCAATGTAGCCACCCGCACTGCCACTTCCGCGCGCAAGCCGGAAGCGAACCCGCACCGGCCGGGGTGGAGCACTCGGTCCGGAGCAAGCCGCCGGGTGCTCTCCGGGCCCGGCCGGGCCCGACGGGGAGACCGCGAACAGGGCCGCCCCGTCCGAAGGTGGGCCGGCTTCGGCCGTTGCGGTGCCAGGCGATGGCGTGGAGCAGCACTGATGTCCCCGGTGGTCGAGCCGGTCCCGCACAGAGGCCGTTGTCCGCTCAGTGGCCGAGGTTGACCTGTGTCCTGTGGTGGTCGCCTTTCTCGATCAGGTCGACACACCCGAATGCGTAGTCCGCGGCGGAGATCGCGCCGCCGTCCTCGGGCTGGACCGCGACGTCGTCGCCGAGCCGATAACGGCGAGTCGTTCAGCATGCGTGCGCCGAATCCGAGCGCCGGGCTCACGAAGACCCGCTCGAGGGTGGCGGGCGTGGCCGGGAGGTCGTCGATGACGAGCGCCGCCCCGGCGCGGATCTCGTCGTGAAGCTCTGCGGGATGTGGCCGAGGTCGGGTGACGAAGCGATCCGCGCCGGGCGCGGGGCGCAGCGACGAGTAGCCGACTACGACGAACAGGGGTATGCCCGCGGCGTCGGCCGGACGCGCGATGGTGCGGTGGACGTCGCGGAAGCCGGCGGCCGGCGGGCCGCGTGGGGCGAGTGCGGCCACGACGACGTCCGCTCCCTCGATGGCCGCCGAGAGCGTTGCTTCGTCGGTGGCGTCGTCCTGGACATGGGTCACGTTCGGGATCGGCGTGTCGGGGAGTGAGCGGCTCGGTGCGGCGACCCGGTGACCGCTGGCGGCGGCCTCCGCGACGATGGCCGAACCGGCATGGCCGGTGCCGCCGATGACGGTGATGCGAGACATGGGATGCCTTAACCCGGGACGGGTGGCGTCGGACGACGCCCCGCGATTACCGGAGGAGAGCAGCTCTCCAAGGCGGCGCGGACCGCTCAGCCGCCCGTAGCCCAGGGAACGGTCGCACCGGCGAGACGTGTTCGAACCGAACGTTCGACCGGCGCCCGACAACCTGCGACACAGCGTTTCGTGGCATCCCCCACGACGAGGCCCCCGCACCGGCGTGGACACCCGCGCTCGACACCGTGCCGTTCGGGCGCGGCCTCGGACCGGCGCTTCGCGGCTCCGGAATCCGGTCGAAGCCGGCCCGCACGGCGGCCGAGCACACACGCGCCCGTCGATCCGCGTTGCGACACGTCGAGAGCCGCCCGTCGACATGCGCACGGGGCCGTTGTGGGCCGCCGGGACGCGGCGTTCGGGGAATCGCACAAAACCACCCGTTTGACTCCCGGTAAATGTGATCGGCGGATGATCTCATTGCGGACATTGGGCGGTGAATTGTGACGATTTACGCCCTTTGTCCCCGGGTGAGCGCGTCCGTACGTCCTGCGAGACGACGCGTTCGCCCACCCTCGTCGCCCCGACGCCTTCGGCAGTCCCCCACCCGGAACACGTCTGCCGCCCGGCTGTTCGACGGCGACCGAGTACGCGAAAGGCCCAGTTCATGGCAATCGATGGTGCCCGTTCCACGGGCTTCCGAGAACCGAGGCATTCCCGATCCGCGGCGGTGGCGGCGATCATTCTCGGGATGGTGCTACTGGCTTCGGCTGCTCTCGTGTCGATAGCGCCCGGCGCACGCGCGGCGACCGCCACGGTCAACCTGGGGACCGCGGACAGTTACGCCGTGCTGGGCGGGCAGACCGTCACCAACACCGGCCCCAGTGTCATCAGCGGGAACCTGGGCGTCAGCCCGGGCAGCGCGGTCGTCGGCTTTCCGCCGGGGCTCGTCACCAACGGCACCATCACCACGGCCGCCGCAGCGGCCGGACCACAGGCGGACCTGACCATCGCCTACAACGACGCCGCCGGGCGAGCCCCCACGGCGAGCGTCGCGGGAGACCTTGTCGGCCTGACCCTGGTCTCCGGCGTCTACAACTCCACCGGACCCCTCGGCCTCACCGGAACCGTCACCCTCGACGCGCAGGGGGACCCCAACGCGGTCTTCATCTTCCAGATCGCGTCCACCCTGATCACCGGGTCCGCCAGTACCGTCGCGCTCATCAACGGCGCCCAGGCGTGCAACGTCTTCTGGCAGGTCGGCAGTTCGGCCACGCTCGGGACGAACACCACCTTCAAGGGCACGATCATGGCGTTGACCTCCATCTCGGTCACCACCGGATCGACCATCGAAGGCCGAGCCCTCGCCCGCAATGGCTCGACCACCCTGGACACCAACGTCATCACCAAGCCGTCCTGCATCATCGGCCCGAGCGGGCCGCCCGGACCGAGCGGACCTCCCGGACCCAGCGGCCCGCCCGGACCGTCCGGCTCTCCCGGAGCGCCCGGCTCTCCGGGGGCACCCGGTTCCCCGGGTGCACCCGGCTCTCCCGGCGCGCCCGGCTCCCCCGGCGCACCTGGTTCTCCCGGCGCGCCCGGCTCCCCCGGCGCACCCGGCTCCCCCGGCGCGCCCGGCTCCCCGGGTGCACCCGGCTCCCCCGGCGCGCCCGGCTCCCCCGGCGCACCCGGCTCCCCCGGCGCGCCCGGCTCCCCGGGTGCGCCTGGCTCTCCCGGTGCACCCGGTTCCCCGGGTCCGGCAGGACCTGCGGGCCCGTCAGGTCCGGCAGGACCGGCAGGCCCCGCCGGCCCGGCAGGACCGGCAGGCCCGTCGGGTCCGGCTGGTCCCGGCACTTCCAGCCCGTCCGCGTCGGGTGGTCCGACCGGCTCCCACCGACCCACCCATGGAGCCGGATCCCATGGACCCGGTCACGGCCCCCAGCGACCCACCCACGCACCCGGATCCGATGCACCCGGTCACGGCGCCCAGCGACCGACCAACGCGGCGGAATCCCAGGCACCCGGTAACGGTGGCCCCGGACACCACCGCGGTGACGCCGCGAACGCGCAGGCCCCGCAGGGCTCGCCCGCACCCGGAAGCCACGCACAGTTGGCGGCCACCGGTTCGAACAACTTCGTCGGCCTGATGGCCGGCATCGGTGCCGCGATGCTGGCCCTGGGCGCCCTCGTCCTGATCCACCAGCGCAAGCGGCGCGCCCAACACACCGAATCGGGAGGCCTTGACGCATAAAAGAGTGATCCGGCGGTGAGGCCCACACCGCCACGGACATCCGCCCCCGCCCGCGTCGTGCAACGACCGCGGACGGGGGCGGATCGCGTCTCGAACCATCCATGCACGACTCACCCGACCCCAGCGGCCACGGACGGCTCACCGAGCGCGCCGAAGCCGACCGCGCTCCCCTGACGTTCGCGAGGCAGAGTGCAACAAAGCCCCGGAACCCTTGATCGATTCACGACTCATTGGGAACTTTTTCGGTCATCGATCCAGTACGCTGCGTAGCGGGTCGTCCCGGCTCCGGAAGATGCAGCCGGGGCGTCCCCAAGCCGGAGCAAGAACCCGCAGACGCACGACAACATCCACTCCCGATCGGCACGATCGCGACGCGCTCCCCCGGCGATGCGCGCCGTCTCGACCCTGGAGAGTCGATCGGCGCGACCTCGATCACGGCCGTCCGGCCGACGATGTCGGCCGCTCGACCTCGGAGTTCGGACGAGCCACGCGCACGGTGCGCTTCAGGCTCCTCCTCGCCGCAGCCTTCACCTTGTCGTCCACGGCTCCCCCGCCCGAAACACTCCCGGGGCGCGGTCGGTTCACCGGACCCGGCCGACGCCGAGCACGGCCACGGGCCGTTGCGCATGACGCCGCGCGGTACGCCGATGCGAGAGCCTGCTACAGCGAAGCCCAATCGATCGCCCGCGCTCTCGACGACTTGGACCTCGAAGTCCATGCGCTGTGCAACCTATCGGCGTTGGCCGTGATCAGCGGTCGGCCGCGCGAAGGTCTGCGCTTGGCCGAAGCTGCTCAGCACATTGCCCGGCCGATCGCGACACCATGGCTCATGTCGCTCCTGGCGCTCCGTGAAGCCGGAGCGTGGGCTGCCCTGGGGAACACACCCGAGACGAACGCCGCGCTCACGACCGCGCACCGCCACTTCGAAAGTGGGCGTAGTGAGCGAGATCCTGTGTGGATTGCGTTCTTCGGATCGGGTGAGATCGCAGATCGCGAGGCACAGTGCCGGCTCTACCTCGGCCGCCACGGAGCCGCGGGCGTACTGTCGACGCGCGCCGCACACCTCACGGCGGACGGATTCGTGCGCGACCGCGCCATTCACCTGACTCGCGCCGCACGCGCGTGGCACGCGGCGGGAGATCGAGACGCCGCCGCCGAGCAGGTCGACTCGGTCGTACCCTTGCTCGACAGCATCGCGTCGGCCCGCCTGGCTTCTCGTCTCCAGGATCTCGTCACCACGACCTCGTGCGCCGATCGAGACGAGATCCGAAAGTACCTTGCCAGGCACACACTCGAACCGACCACTTCGCTGTGATCCGGAGGCAGGCCGCATGACGAGCCGATTCACACTTCGCCCCGGGGGCACCGCCGAGGTGACGGCTATGCACAGCCTGCTGGTCGAGGTGTATGCCGACGCCTACGCCCACCGCGTCGCCACGGGCAACCCCTTCGCCTCACCAGGTGCCTTCGCCGAGCGGCTGGAACGCCACCGGGCCCGGCCAGGATTCTCATGGGTGGGCGCGTGGTCCGACGGCGAACTCGTCGGCTACGCGTACGGCCAGCGACCGGACCCGCGCTATTGGTTGGGCGATGAACTCGCGGACGAGCGCGAACCGCTCTCCGCCATGCGGCTCTTCGTCACCAACGAGCTGATGGTCCGGCAAGCCTGGCGTGATCAGGGGCTCGGCAGGCTCCTCCACGATGCACTGGCCAACGCCCAACAAGAAGTGACGCACCTGGGCCTCTACGTTCGGCCCGACAACGAACCGGCCATCCATCTCTACACCAGGCTCGGCTACCAACGCATCGGACCACGGCAGCTCGCCTACGAGGGTTCACCATTGTTCGACGTCATGGTGCGTGTGGTCGCGAAGGACGCCTGAACGAGCGGAGGAAGCCGCCCCACCCGAGGGCGAGACGGCTTCCCGTGTCGTTCCCCTACCGCTCCGTACCCCTTAGTGGCTCCGAAGCCCTGCGATGCAGGTCGGCGGGCCGCCGTGTCACATGTTGATCATGTGGCCGGCGAGGCCGTGGATGGCTTCCTTGACGGCTTCGCCGAGGGTGGGGTGGGCGTGGACGTTGCGGGCGACCTCGTGGACCGTGAGGTCCCACTGTTGGGCCAGGGTGAGTTCGGGGAGGAGCTCGGTGACCTCGGGGCCGATCAGGTGGGCACCGAGGAGTTCGCCGTGGGTGCCGTCGCTGATCACCTTGACGAAGCCGACCGGGTCGCCGAGGCCGTGTGCCTTGCCGTTGGCGGTGAACGGGAACTTGGCGACCCGGACGTCGAAGCCCTGCTCCCGCGCCTGCGCCTCGGTCCAGCCGAAGCTGGCGATCTGCGGCTGGCAGTAGGTGGCGCGCGGGATCATCACGAAGTCGAGTTCCATGGTCTCGGCGCCCGCGATCGTCTCGGCGGCGATCACCGCCATCGACTCGGCCGCGTGCGCGAGCATCAGCTTCGCGGTGACGTCGCCGATCGCGTAGATGTGCGGGATGTTGGTGCGGCCCCGGCCGTCCACGTCGATCGCGCCGCGCTCGGTGAGGCGCACGCCGATGGTCTCCAGGCCGTAGCCGGTCACGCGCGGGGCGAAGCCGATCGCCTGGAGGACCTTGTCGGCTTCCAGGACCTGCTGCTGCCCGTCGCGGGTGACGGTGACCCGGACCTTGGCGTTCGGGTCGCCGTCGTCGATCGACTCGACCCGGGTCGAGGTCAGGATCTCGATGCCCAACCGGCGGTAGCGCTTGGCGAGTTCGGTGGAGACCTCGACGTCCTCCAGCGGGACGACCCGGTCGAGGAACTCGACGATGGTCACCTTCACGCCGTAGTTGTGCAGGACGTACGCGAACTCGACGCCGATCGCGCCGGCGCCGGCGATGATGATGCTCTCCGGCAGTCGGTCGGTGAGGATCTGCTCCTCGTAGGTGACCACACGCTCACTGAGCGAGGTGCCCGGCAGCAGCCGGGTGCTCGCGCCCGCCGCGATGATGCAGTGGTCGAAGGTGACGGTCTGGACACCGCCCGCGGTCAGCGAGACGTCCAGCGTGTGCGCGTCGACGAACGAGCCGCGCCCGTCGTACTCGGTGATGCCGTTCTTCTTCATCAGGTAGTGCACGCCGTTGACCCGGCCGTCCGCGACCTTGCGACTGCGCTTGAACGCGGCGTCGTAGTCGAACGTCACCGAACCCTCGACGCGGATCCCGAAGGTCTTGGCCTCCTGCGTGAAGATGTGCGCGAGTTCCGCGTTGCGCAGCAGCGCCTTCGACGGGATGCAGCCGACGTTCAGGCAGACGCCGCCCCAGTACTTCTGCTCGATGACCGCGACCCGCAGTCCGAGCTGCGCGCTGCGAACCGCCGCGGTGTACCCGCCGGGACCGGCACCCAGGACAACGACGTCAAAGTGTGTACTCATGATTCACACGATATGCGGCCGGCCCGGATGGCGGCGCGGCGGCCGTGACGGGCACCGACAGCGGCGCCGCCACGGCCGCCGGGACGGGAAGGCACGCAGCCGGGGCACGCACCGACGCGCGCCCCGACCGGGCGCCTCCCGTCTCGCGCCCCTACGCGTCGGCGCCCACCACCGGCCGCACCCGTCGGCCGGTCACCCGTTCCGCGCGGATGCGGATGCACACGTCCCGGCGGCCCGCCGGCCACGGGCCCTCCGCGTCCGACGGCGCGTCCGACGGGTCCTCGTCCCGCTCCGCCGTGCCCCGGATCAGGACGCTCCAGCCGATTCGGGCGGCGTCGACGATGTCGTCCACCTCGAACAGGACCGGGCCGGCGACCCGGGCCAGGGACGAGTCGGCGGCCGTACAGAACATCACGTCGCGGCCGAGCATCACGTAGTTGACCGGCAGTACGAACGGGTCGGGCCCGTCGAGCACCGCGATCCGGCCGACCAACTGGAGAAGCAGGTGGGCCTGGCACTCCTCGTCGCTCATCTCCACCAACTCCCGGCCCGGACCCGGATCCTGGCCCGGCGGCCGAGGCGGCGTCCGGTGCGTGAAGGCGGCCGGCTGCGCGGAGAGCAGGTCGTCGACGGTGGTCTCCAGAGCATCGGCGAGTCGGGACAATCCGGGCGCGGACGGGGGCGTGGATCCGCTCTCGACGGAGTTCACCCACGCCCCGGGCAACCCGGTACGGCGGGCGATGTCCGCCACGGAGAGCCCGAGTTCACGGCGCCGGGCGCTCACTCGCCCGGGCAGCGCATCGGTGGATGGACGGACGGTACCCGCAGTCTCCTCGGTCATCACACCAGCCCACTCCCCGCGCACCGGTTTCGGCGGGCATTGCGCCGATCGGCGGCGAGCCCCGACCACGTCGCGCCCCAACCAGTCGAGCCCCGACCACGTCGAGCCCGACACCGTCGACGTCGCGGCTACTCGGCCTCGGCCAGGCGGGCCGGGAAGCCGCCGGTGGCGATCGGCCCCCAGCGCTCGATGTGGATGCGCATCAGCGACTTGTCCTGCTTGCGCATCGCCTCGCGGTACTCGTCCCAATCCGGGTGCTCGCCCGCGATACAGCGGAAGTACTCGACCAACGGCTCCAGCGCGTCCGGCATGTCCAACACCTCGGCCCGGCCGTCCACCTGCACGTACGGACCGTTCCAGTCGTCCGAGACGACACACATGGACACCCGTTCGTCCCGGCGGGCGTTGCGCGCCTTGGCCCGATCGGGGTACGTGGAGACCACGATCCGGCCCGCCTCGTCGACGCCGCAGGACACCGGGGACATCTGTGGACGCCCGTCCGCGCGGGTCGTGGCGAGCAGACCGCGGTGGCGCGGGCGCAGGAATTCGAGCAGTTCGGGCAACTCGGGGTGACGGGCGGTCGCGATGGCCATGGTTCTGCCCTTCGAGGCGAGTTCTTCGGGAGCACTCCCAACCCCGGGGAGCGTTCCCCACCCTAAAGAGCACGCCCCGCGTCGGCCTGGCCGCGACACACCCGCCCACCTCCGGCGGCGCCGCTCCCCGCACGGACGTCGACAGACCCCGCGGACGCCTACAGACATCGCGGACCCCGCCGCGCTACCGTGCCCCAACCCGAGACCGGGGTCGCACAACCACCCGCTCCCGGGCCCGAACTCACAAGCAATCGCACTCGGGGAGGCACGCGTGGGCATGTTCGCGGACGGCCGGCCGGTGGCCGAGGTACTCGCGGAGCTGACGGCGATGCACGCCGCCGACGAACCCGGGCGCGGACGGCCCGGCGTGGCCAACACGTTCGACTCCGGCGCCGCCTCCGTCGAGGAGGTCGCCGTCCGCGCGTTCGAGCTGTACCTGCACGTGAACGGCCTGTACCCGACCTCCTTCCCGAGCGTCGCGACGCTGGAGCACCAAGTGGTCGCGGCTGTCGGCGAGATGCTGCACGCGCCGGCGGGCGCGGCCGGCAGTTGGACCAGCGGCGGTACGGAAAGCTGCCTCCTGGCCGCCAAGGCGGCTCGGGACGCGCGGCCAGACCCGGCCCGCCCGCAGATCGTGTTCGCCCGCTCGGCACACGCCGCATGGGCAAAGGCCGCGAAGTACTTCGGCCTCGACCCGGTGATCGTGGACATCGACCCGGTCCACATGACCGCCGACGTCGCCGCGATCGACCGCGCGATCACCGACGACACCGTCCTGGTGGTCGCCTCGGCACCCTCCTACGGCCACGGCGTCGTGGACGCCATCCCCGAGATCGCCGCCCTGTGCGCGCGGCGCGGCGTGCGCTGTCACGTGGACGCGTGCATCGGCGGCTGGGTGCTGCCGTTCGCCGAGCAGCTCGGACACGACGTGCCCGCCTGGGACTTCCGGGTGCCGGGCGTGGATTCGATCTCGGTGGACCTGCACAAGTACGGCTACGCGCCCAAGGGTTGCTCGATCCTGCTGTACCGCACGGCGGCGCTGCGCCGGACCCAGTACTTCGTCGCCGCCGACTGGACCGGCTATCCGGTGGTGAATCCGACCATGCAGAGCTCCAAATCCGGCGGTCTGATCGCCGCCGCGTGGGCGGTGATGCGCCATCTGGGCGCCGACGGGTACCGCGACCTGGTCACCCGCACCCTGGCCGCCACGGAGAGCCTGGTCGAGGGGATCGGCGCCATCGAGGGTCTGCGCGTGCTGGGCTCGCCCGCCACCAGTCTGGTCGCGGTGACCACGGACGGCGTCGACTTCTTCGCGTTCCTGGACGAGTTGGAACGCCTGGGTTGGGCCGTGCAACCGCAGTTGTCCCAACCCGGTGTCCCGCCGACCATCCACCTCACCATGACCGCGACCCACGGCCCGTACGTCCCGGACCTGCTCACCGCGCTGCGGGCGGCGGTCCGCGCGGCCGGCGAGCGCGACCCGCTGCCCACGCCCGAACAACTGCGCTCCGTCGACGAACTCACCGCCCTCGCCGAGTCCGAGGCGGGTGTGTCCGCCGACGCGCTGACCGAACTCATGGTCAAGACCAGCCTGTTGACCGACGGGCGGATGGCCCCGGTACACGCGCTCCTCGACCGCCTCCCCTCGCGGCTACGCGAAGCCGTACTCCTGGCCTTCTTCGAGGGCCTCAACCCGCCGCTGTGACGCCGGCCGACGACGCGGCCCGGTCCGGGCCCGGCCGGCGGAACGCTCCGCCCACCACCGGAACCACGCGCCGGGTCGATTCGCCATGCTTCGCCACCTGCGACGGGCCGGTCCCGTCCTACCGCCGGAACGTGCGCGCCGACTAGCGTTTCCGGGGCGACAGGAGCCGGTGTCGGGTCGGTGGGCGACCTCGGGCCAGGCCGGTGGATCGACGCGGGAGAACTTCCCGCGCCGCCCCGGATCGCTCCTGTCGACGTGCCGCCCGCTTCGGACATCCCGCGCCTGGGACGCATCCATGACCCGTCAAGGAGCTTCGCCATGCCCGTGAACGCCGCCCTGCTCGACGAGATCGTCGATCAGACCGCCCGACTCATCTCCCTCGACATCTCCCGGATCGACCCGGACGACACGTTCGCGGAACTGGGCGTGGACGCGACTCTGGCGGTCGAGTTCGCGGACGTCCTCGGCAAGCGGTACGGCATCGCCGTGGAGCCGAAGGTGATCCTGGAACACGTCACCCCGAGCGGACTGGCCGAGTTCGTCGACCAGGCGCGGGCGGGGCGCACGGGCCGAACCGAATGACCCGGAGCCTTGGACGCGTGGCGCGACCACGATGCGGTGGCGATCACGCCCGGGGCACTGCCGCGGCGTCCACCTCCATGCCACCGCTCGCCGCCCGCCTCCGCCGCGCCACCGAACCCCGAGGGGGCGTAGGCCCGGCGGGCGCGGAACCGGCGGTGTTCGTGCCGGGCCGGTCAGCCGCCTTCGGCCTTCGCGGACATGCCCCGCCGACCCGCCAGGAACCTCCGGAGCACCGCCAGGGAACGCTCCGGGTCCTCCCGGAAGGCGCCGTGGCCCGCGTCCGGCAGGACGTGCAGCCGGGTCTCGGCGTTGACCAACCCGGCGGCCAGTCGTCGGGCCGCGCTCGCGGTGGCCACCGGGTCGTGCTCGCCGGCCAGGATCAGCGTCGGACAGGTGATCTCGGCGAGCCGGGCCCAGCCGCCGAAGTCGTCCGCCGAATCCCGCCGAAAGCGCTCCAGGACGTCGTGGTTCCAGCGAATCCGGCGCTGCCGGTTCGCGGCATCCGGATCGCCGTCCGTGCGTTGCGAGTACAGCGGCACGCAGACCTCCTCCCAGTCCCGCCGGATGGTCTCGGGGCTCTCGCCACTCCAGTACCGGCGCGCGATCTCGCGCGCCGGTACTCCGCCGAGCCGTTCGAAGACGTCGAGCCGTTCGGCGATGCGCCCGGGCATCACGCTGTCCAGTACGAGTCGGCCGACCCGCCCGGGGTGGCGAATCGCGGCGGTCAGCGCGACCCAGCCGCCACTGGAGGTGCCCACCAGGATCGGTGCGGCGATGTCGAGCGCGTCGCAGAACGCGATCACGTCGTCGGCCCACCGATCCCAGGTCCACTGCTCCGGGTCGCCGCGGTCGGACCGGCCGCTGCCGCGCTGGTCGAGGTAGACGACCTGGGCGAAGCGCGCGGCCGCGTACATCGCGGGCTTGAACGACGAATGGTCGGCGCCGGGTCCGCCGTGCAACAGCACCAGGGTCGGCCGCTCGACCATGATCGGACCGTACGGCACGACCCTCGGTCCATCCACGTCGAAATACAGTCGGATGTCACCTATCGACACACGCATGTGAACATCGTGACAGACCATCCGGCGCACGGCGGTGGGACGGCACCGCGCGGACGAACGGGGCGGTGGGACGGCAGGCGCAGGCGCGGCGGGCCGAAGGGTCGTGGCATCGGGTGCGGACGCGAACACGGTCCGTGCGCACAATCCGCTTGCCCGGGGCGGCCCGGAACGACTTTCATGGACACGCCGCGTCGTACGCCGGCCGGCACGATCGCACCGCCGGCCGGGTTTCGTGCGGCGTCAGCGGTCGGCGGTTCCGTTCGCGGCGCACTGCGCCGTTCCGGTCGCCGCACCGCTCGGCGGGGTCGGCGTCGTATCGACCTCGATCAACCAGTCCAGGCTGCCGTCCGGGTCCGGACAGACCTGCAGGCGGGTCCGGATGCGACGCCAGGTGCCGTCCTTCGCCCACACCGTATACCGGTGGTAGACGGTCTGCCACGGCCCGAACCGGTCCGGCAACTCGCGCCACGGACAACCGTTTTCGTACTTCCAGGCCACCGCGTCGATCATCGCGCGGTGATCGATCCCCCGACCGCCGCGCCGTGGCCGGGCGCGATCCGGCAACAGTGGCTCGACCATCGTCCACTGACTGTTCGTCAATCCACCCCAACGACCCACACCCCACCAACGACCGACCCGGCGATCCGACACGGCTCCCGGTCACCGACCGCACGACGCGCTGCGCGCGGCCGGATCCGCCGGAGTGCGGCGGGGCGCGCGACCCGACCTGCGCCACCCGCCTCGCTACCCGAACTCGCCCACGTGTGGGGACGGTTCACCACAGTCGGTCGGGCGCGCGGGCAAGCGTGCCACGGGTCGGACACGCCCGGCTCGTACGCCCGTACGCCCCTGCCGGGCGGCCCCGAACCGGGGGCAGCATGTGCGTCCGCAGGCAGTGCCCCGGACCGGGAAAGGACGTGGTCATGTCGGACTCCGCGCCACCGCGAGTCGAACCCCACTCGCCCGTGAACACGCACGCGCCGCTCCACCGAGTCGTATCGCTCCACGAGGGCGTACCACCTCGGCAAGTCGTAGCGCTCGACCACCGAACCGGAGGCACTCCACTGCCGCACACGACCGCATCACCCGAACCCACCCGACCCACCGGTCCTGGGCAACCCGACCGACCCGACCGATCCTCTCGACCCCACCGATCCGCTCCAGTCGCCCCACCCACCCGATCCGTCCCGCCCGACCCCGGCGCCCTCTGCCGGGCGCCCCGGTGCCCGCATCCGCGCCGCCTACGCTGGGAGATCCGATGAGGTTTCGTCGCCGGGCGCCCGCGGGGCGGGCGATTCCGGTGTCCGGGTCCGAAAAGCTGCTGTTCGGCGGCGCGTTGCGCTACGACATGTCCTTCACCCAGCATGAACAGCCGCTGCTGCGCGTGTCGTTCTGGGCGATGGCGCGGCAACTGCCGAGCATGGTCGCGCTGGTCACGCGCGCCGCGTGGAGCGTGGATCGACGCGCCGTACTCGCGCTGCTCGGGGCCGAGATCGGCCAGGGTCTCGCGGCCGGGCTCGGGCTGCTGGCGACCAACCGCGCGCTGGTGGCGCTGTTCGCCGACGTACCGACCACCGATCGACTGCGCGACGCAGCGCCGGCGCTGTTGTTCATCATGGTCGTCACCGCCCTGTCCGCACTACTCGCCGCGGTCTCGGTGGGCGCGACCAGTCGGCTCGAACCACAGGTGGAACGGGTCTGCACGGCGCGCTACTACCGGCTCGCCGCCCGGGTGGAACTCCAGGCGTTCGAGGAGGCGCGCTTCCATCGCACGCTGGACGCGGGCCGGTTCGGCACCGACTCGGTACGACGCATGATCGGCGCCTCGGTCGCGGTGATCAACGCACTGGTCGGCCTGATCGCCACCGGCAGCGTACTGACCCTGCTCAACCCGATCCTGTTGCCGCTGTTGTTCCTGGTCGCCGCGCCGAAGGGCTGGGGCGCGGTACGGTCCGCCCGGCGGCAGCACGAATCCGTACACGCGTGGCTCGAACACCGGCGCGCGATCGAGATCCTCGGCCGCAGCCTGATCGAACCGGCGCCCGCCGCCGAGGTACGCGCGCACCGCGCCGGGCGACTGGTGCTGGACGCGTTCGAGGACATGTCCACCACGATCGAGACCGAGCACCGCCGACTCGCGCACGCCAAGGGCGCGACCCAGGCGACCGCGTCCGCGCTGTCCGGGCTCGGCGCGCTGCTGGTGTACGCGGCTCTGTGGTTGCTCCTCACCGAAGGCGGCATGCCGCTGGCCGCCGGCGGCACGGCGGTGATCGCGATCCGCACCTGCACCAGCGGCCTCACCGCGCTGGTCATGCAGGTCAATCGCCTGTACGAGGAATCGCTGTACCTGCGGGACCTGGAGGACGCCTGCACCGAGTCGGAGCGGCGCGCGATCCCCGTCGGCGGACTGCCGCTCCCGCGCGACGTGGACGAGGTACGGCTGGAGCAGGTCTCGTATCGCTATCCCGGCAACGACGCGCCCGCACTCGATCGGGTGAGCCTGCGCATCCCGGCGGGAAAGGTGGTCGCGCTGGTCGGCGAGAACGGCTCGGGCAAGACCACCCTGTCCAAGCTGGTGGCCGGTCTGCTGCTGCCCAGCGAGGGCACGTTGACCTGGGGCGGCGTCGACGTCCGCGACGCCGACCGGGATCAGATCTTCGACCGGGTGGCGGTGCTGGGCCAGGACTTCCCACGATGGGCGATGACCGCGCGCGCGAACGTCTTCATCGGCCGTCCCGACCGGCCGCTCGATCAGGCCCGGGTGGAGCACGCGGTCGCCCGGGCGGACGCGGCCGACCTGGTCGACTCGCTGCCGCACGGCTGGGACACCCTGATCGTCAAGGGCTACCAGCGCGGTTCGCAGATCTCCGGCGGGCAGTGGCAGAAGATCGGCAACGCCCGGACCCGCTATCGCGGCGCGCCGCTCGTGATCGTCGACGAGCCGACCTCCGCACTGGACCCCGAGGCGGAGATCGCCGCGTTCGCCGCGTTGCGGTCGATGACCGACGACGGGACGACGGTACTGCTCATCACCCACCGGCTGGCCGCGACCGCGACCGCCGACCTGATCTACGTCCTGGAGGACGGCCGGTTGATCGAACAGGGCGACCACGATGGCCTGATGGCGCTCGACGCGGGGCGGTATCGGGCGATGTACACGGCGCAGGCCGCGCAGTACGGCATCCACGCGAGCCCCGCCATCCCGCACGCGAGGGCGGCGACCGCGGAGAGTTGAGGGGCGGGACGGGTTCCGTCGGCGGGGGTGACGCGGGCGGGTCGGCCAAACATGCGGGTCGGCCGGGCCCACGGGGGTGGTCGGCCGGATGCGCGGCCGGGCCTACAGGGTGGCCGGGCGGTCGGGCGGCCGGACCGTCGGGCCGTCGGGCCGTCGGGCCGTCGGGCCGTCGGGCCGTCGGGCCGTCGGGCCGTCGGGCCGTCGGGCCGTCGGGCGGGGGCCTTGTGGGGTCGTCGGGCGGGGGCCTTGTGGGGTCGTACCGGCGTGTTCGGTGTACGCCCGACGCGCGCTCCGGCCAGGGTCGCCGGCGAGACTTGTTCCGATCAGGGGCTTTCAGGGAAAGTGGCGGTTCGTCGACGCGTCGGGTCCGGGTGCGTTCAGGGGACGGTGCACGATGACCCTCCCCCCGAACGCGCCCGGCCACGGCACCGGGGCCTGTGCTAAGGCCGGGTCACCTCGATGGCGCGAAGATTGCGCAACTCGCCGTCTCCGGCGTCGAATTGCGACTTGTAGAGCATCGGTACGCGGAAGGTGAGCGGGTCACCGGGCTCGATGCTGGGCCCGCTGCCCGGCGAGGTCAGGACCACGTTGCCGTCGCCGCCGTCCTTGGTCACCGTGAACCAGTAGCTCTGGGTCGGGTTGACCCGGGTGCCCACCGGAACGTCGAAGTAGACCTCCCACTTCACCACACGCTCCCCGTTCGCGGCCAGGGTGAGGTCGTAGGGGATGACGTATCCCTGTGCCTCGGGCGGACTGGTCTGTGACCACCCTGGGAACTGCACGTACCCGATGCCGACACGCGGCAGTTCCACGTCGGTGTCGACCGCGTCGGCGTACTGCTGCGCCGTGTTGGCGCGCGTCTGCGACGTGATCGAACTCCTGGTGGTGAGCCGGCCCTGGAAGTCCGAGGCGATGGTGCCGGTCAGACCGACCAACGCCTTGCTGCCCCTGGGCAGCGAGATCGGCAGCCGCAGACCCGCCTGGACGGAGCCGCACGCCGCGCCGTTCTCGCCGCGACAGGAGAGCTTCGGATCGGTCAATCCGGCCGGCACGGTGACCTCCACGACGGCGTCCGGGGCGTCGTTGGGACCCTGGTTCTGCACGCTGATGTCGTACGAGATCGAATCGCCCGACTTCGCCGTCAGCGGACCGCTCATCTCCAGCGGGCGGGACGGGGCGGTCAGCCGTACAGGCCGGCGGCCTCCTCCAGATCGGCGATGCCGTCCCGGGCGCGGCCCACGCTCGCCAGGAGGAGGGCGTGGTCGGTGAGGGCGCGGACGCGCAGCGGGTTCGCGCCGGCCGGGTCGGCCAAGGCTCGGGTCCGGTCGAGCACCTTGGTGTAGGCGGGCAGGAGGCGGCGGGCGGCGGCCTCCCGGGACATCGGCGCGAGGGTCGCGCGGACGTTGAGCCGGCGTTCGAGCACGATCCGTTGGGCGGGCGTGGTGGTCGGGGCGTCGAGCGCGGTACGCAGGGCGGGTTCGGCGTCGGCGTGCCGGCTCAGACGGGTGGGCGACCAGTGGTCGGGGGTGGTGGCGTACGCGATGTCGGCCGGTTCGTCGGCGGCGCCGATCACCGCGAGGTGGTGGGCGAGTTGGTCGTGGCGCAGACCCCGGGTGGGACTGTCGTAGTCCGCGGCGAGCGGCGGTCCGCCGGATCGGGGGCCCGACTCGGACGATCAACGCGTCCCACCGCCCCCGGGTCGCTAACAGGCGGCCGATCAGGTTCTGCGCGAGATGACCATGATGTATTCGCAGGGAGCATTCGTTCGGTTGGCGAAGCCGTGGTCCGCGTCGGCTTGGAAGAACAGGGAATCGCCTGCGTTCAGGGTCTCGCTGATCCCGCCGACCGCGACGGTGAGGGCGCCTTCGAGCACCACGAGTTGCTTCTCCGTACCCGGCGGATACGCGGGCAGCAGCCCGGTGGAGACCTGCGCGGGGAGGTGGTGGACGACCATCTCGGCTCGTCCCGCGCCCGGGGCCGCCGAGACGATGTGTCGCTCGAAGCCGGTTTCCGGGTCACGGAAGACGGGGCGATCGTTCTTGCGCATGACCACGGCCACACCGGACGCGGCGGCAGCCGGCGCACCGATCAGATCCGAGAGCGACACATCGAGCGCGTGGGCGATCCTGGACGCGACGCCGATCGTCGGGCTCTTCTCGCCGCGTTCGACCTTGGACAGCATCGCCCGGCTGACCGACGACTGTGTGGACAGCTGCTCCAGCGTCAGGCCCGCCTCTTCGCGGCGTCGCCGCACGTTGCCGCCGAACGCGCCGGCCAGGTCGTCACCGTGCTGTGGTTGGGCCGCGTTTGCGTCTTGCTCGACCACCGTGCTCCTCGATCGATGAATACTCCGCTGCCCACAGTGTAGAGTTTCTTCTAAAGAAGATATGATCTTCTATGGGAGACGCACGATGCGCGCCCGACACGACGGAGGGGTTCCATGCGTTTGATCTCGAGTGGCCGGCACCACGCCATGTTCGAATTCGGCGATCTGCGGGTGATCTCGTTGCGAGACGGGTACATCGACATGCCGCCGACACGGCTCCGCGACGAGGATGGGTGCGCGCTCGACGAGTTGCCGGCCACCGTCCCGCTGGCCGGCGACAACCTGCGACTGTCGGTCAATGCCTTCTTCGTCGCCGACGGCACGCGGTCGGTTCTCATCGACACCGGCGCGTCCAACGTCTGGCACGACCCCACCATGGGGTTGATCCACGACGCGCTCGACGAAGCGGGCATCGACCGCGCGCATGTCACCGATGTGGCCATCACCCACAAGCACGAAGACCACGTGAGCGGCCTGATCGCGCCGGACGGTTCGGAGGCGTTCCCCAATCTCGAGCGCGTGTGGATCGGCGCGGGCGACACCTCGGTGTTCACGGGCCGGCTCGAGCCGATCCGCGACCGGGTCGTACCCGTGTCGGAGAAGGTCGCGATCAACGACTGGACCACCGCGATCCCGACACCGGGCCACACACCCGGTCACACCATCTACCACCTCAGGAGCGGCACCGGCCACCTTCTCGCCTGGGGCGACACCGTTCACGTCCCCACGCTCCAATTCGATCGGCCGAACGTGTCCTGGGAACTCGACGGCAACCAGTCCCAGGCCCGCGCCGCACGAGTGGCACTCCTCGAACAACTGACCCAACCGCACCACTTCGTAGCCGGCGCCCACCTCGACTCACCCGGCATCGCCCGCGTAACCCCCTCCGACGACGGCTACGCACTGGAATACCTCGCACCACCGATCGGCTGATCGAGCCCGTCGGCTCCGGCCCGCGCTCGCGTACTCCGGCGCGGACTCCCGATGGGCTCACCCTTTGCTGCCGAGTCCAAAACCTGCCTCTGACCTGGTACTTGCATGGCGAGGTGCATGGGGAGATGTGCCTCTATGTGCAGCGCGATCCGCAACGGCGTTAGTGACGCGCGGAGTTCGAGGGTGCTCGGGGGAACCGGTGCATGGTGAAGCGGGGTTCGGAGGATGTCGGGTGGGTGCGCGCCCGATATACCACCAACAGGTCGGACCGAGGCGGGAATCGGGGTATCCGGCGCAATCCGGTGCGGATCCTGGTGGGGTACGGGCCATCAGGTCGCGTGCGCCGACGCGACGGGGGGACATCCGGCCCTCCCGGGGCCATCTGGCGACCTGCGGAGGCTGGTCTGATGAGAAAGACGTCCTGGTACCTCGGCGCCGCCGCCACGCTGTTGGTCGCGACGAGCGCGGTGACCCGGTTCGCCGTGCTGCCCGCCGTGCACCAGGTGCCCGACGACACCGACTTCACGATGCACTTCGCCGGCGGCATGACCATGCTCGACCCGCAGGCGTTGCAGGCGGGCAACCTGTCCGGGGCCATCGTGCGGGACCTGCCGGTCACCGTCGATCGGCGCGTACACGCCGTGCACACGTCCGGGTCCACCGTCGTGCTCAGCGACCGCACCGTGGTGTCCGGCCCACAGAAACAAGCCCTCACCAGCGTCGAGAAACGATGGGCGGTGGACCGCAAGAGCCTGCTGGAGCGACCGACGCCCAAGGGTGTCGCCGCCAACCCGCATCGGGGCCTGACCGCGGGCTTCCCGCTGGAACCCAAGAAGAAGAACTATCCGTTCTGGGACTCGCCGACGCAGACCACGATCCCGGCCACGTACGTACGGACCGAGCGGCGCGCCGGCCGCGAGACCTACGTCTTCACGATCCGCACCAGCGGCCCGCTGACCGACCCGGAGTCCCTGCGCACGCTGCCGCCGGCCATGCCGAAGGCGGCGGTCCAGGGCCTGGCCGGCGTCGCGTTCCCGGGCCGGGTCCCGGACCTGGGCGGCCAGGCCGACCCGACCCCGCTGGCCTACACCTCGACCACCGACCTCACCGGCTGGGTCGACACCGAGACCGGCGTCACGGTGGACCTCGAATCCACCCAGGCCCTCACCGCGACCGCGACGTCGGCGACCGGCGCTCAGGCCGAGGTCTTCCCGGTGATGTCGTTGAAGATGACCACGACGCCGGCCTCCCGCGCGGAGCTGGCCGACACCGCCGCCGACGGCGCCCGAGGGCTGTGGCTGCTCGGCGTGCTGGCCCCGCTGGTGGCCCTCCTGCTCGGCTTGGCCCTGCTCGGCCTGGCCGTGTACCTCGAACTCCCGGCCCGGCGCCGCCACTCCGGCGCCACACTGCCGGGGCCACGCACCGAGGCCACCCCGGCGCCCACCGCGGATCCGGGAGTGGCCTCGAACACGCCGGTCGGCTCCACCGCCTCCGCGTCCGCCTCGACCTCCGATGCCGACTCGGAGACGAACGCACCGAGCAGCTAGCCCGGCGGCCCGCGAGCGAGCGAGAAGACCGTCGGCAGAGGGGTGAGCCTGCCGCGAAGCGTCATGGCCCGGCACCGGGATCCGCATTCGGATCCCGGTGCCGGGCTGCGTGGTATCCGCCCGCGCCCCGATCGCGGAAGTCGGCCGTGTTCTCGTACGGGCGCCGCCACCCGTCCGCATCGCTCGGTGGTGGAGGGTCGTTCATGAGAGTCGCCGACCTGCCCGGCGTAGGGTCGGTGTCGTAGGTGGGTATGCCGAAGCCCTGGTTCGGGCACCGAGGAGCCGTCGATGCCGGAGCAGGTTGCGCCGCGTGCCGCACGTCCGGCCGGCTACGGGACCGTGAGCACTCGGCTCTCCTTGCTGAGCGACCACCGCCTCGGGGAGGTCGTGGCAGCCGCGGCGCCGCTCGGGTCCGGCATCGGCGGCAGGTCGGCGGAACTGGACATCGACGGAACGCGCGTCTTCGTCAAGCGCATCCCCTTGACGGACACCGAACTGCGCCCGGAGAACGTGCGGTCCACGGCGAACGTCTTCGGGCTGCCGTTGTTCTACCAGTACGGGGTGGGCTCCGCCGGGTTCGGAGCCTGGCGGGAACTCGCCGTGCACACCATGACGACCAACTGGGTTCTCGGCGACGAGTATGCGGGATTCCCCCTGATGTACCACTGGCGGATCCTGCCCGACTCCCCTCCCGAAGGATTCATCGACGAGCTCGGGGGCTTGGAGGGGGCCGTCGCG
Organism: Embleya sp. NPDC050154; assembly: GCF_044460165.1. Taxonomy (NCBI): domain Bacteria; kingdom Bacillati; phylum Actinomycetota; class Actinomycetes; order Kitasatosporales; family Streptomycetaceae; genus Embleya; species Embleya sp. NPDC050154. Next base: position 612,579 of record NZ_JBITJP010000001.1, on the reverse strand, counting down.
CACTGGGAGGGATCACCGGCCGTTCGCACCCGACTGGAGGCCATCGCCCGGTCCTCGTACAGCCTGGTGCTCTTCCTGGAACATCTGCCGCACACCCTCACCGGATGGCTGGCCGACCACCGCGAAACCGCCGCGGCGCAAGGCGGGGACGGCTCGCCCCACCTCTGGGTGGAGGAAGCGCTGACGAGCGGAGCCGCCTTCATGAGGTCTCGCGGACTCGTGCACTTCGACGCTCACTTCGCCAACATCCTGACCGATGGCCACCGGCTCTACTTCGCCGATTTCGGACTCGCCCTGAGCTCCGGCTTCGACCTTTCGGCGGACGAGTCCCGCTTCCTCTCGCGGCACCTCGCGTACGACCACTGCTACACCACGAGCCACCTGCTCCGATACCACCTGCTCGACGGCGTGCGCGGTGACACGGACCGCGAAGCCTTCCTGCACGACTGGATCGCAGGCCGGCGACCCGACGGCATCCCGTCCGACATCGCGGCCATCATCGACCGACACGCCCGCCCTGCCGTCGTCCTGGGCTCCTTCCACCGCCGTCTGCTCACCGAGAGCAAGCAGACACCGTTTCCGGCCGCCGAGATCGAACGGCAGCTCGGCTCCGGCCCAACCACCCCGAACTGAACCACTTCCCTCGCCTCGACCGTCCGGCGGCCATACGGCGCCGGGCCGCCACGGCCGAGGTCGCCACCAGGGGAGCCGCCCACCCGGAGGCCAAATGGGAGCACATCGGGTCAGCAGACCTCGTTATTGAAGATCAACTTAGAAAAATCAATGCTCACGGGTTGGCATCTTAAGAAACTCAATGTACAAATGAATGGCGAGCATGTCGCCGGACGTATGGGAGCCGAGGGTGGACTGGCAGGAACTGACGGACCTGACGCACGGACAACCGTTCGTCGTCGAGCGGGTCCGCCTCACCGGCAGCGGAATCGCGATCGAGGGACAGTTCGAGACGCCGCAGTTGGCTCAACTCAGCGCCGACGACCAGGTGTTCGTCGCCGCGTTCGTACGGTCGCACGGTTCGATCAAGGAGATGGAGCGGATGTTCGGGGTGAGCTACCCGACCATCAAGTCCCGGCTGAACCGGATCGCCGAAGCCCTCGACTTCGTCGACACCGACCCGGCGCCCACCAGCTCCGATGTCGTCGACCGCCTGCAGCGGGGGGAGATCGACGTCCAGCAGGCGCTCACCGAACTGGGGAAGTCCCGATGATGCCGTACCTGGTGACCGTACGCCGTCGCCGTCCCGACGGCCGCCGGCGGGGGCTGTACGTCCCGGTCCTGCCGGTCCTGCTGGTGTTGTCGCCGTTGCTGCTGCTCGCCGTGCCGGCCGGACTGATCGCGTGCCGCGTCGCCGGGATACGCCCGATGGGCGCGTTGCGCGGCACCGGGCAACTGCTGTGGGCGCTGCCCGGCACCCGATTCGAGTTGGACCTCGGCCGAACGGCCGTGCTGGTAAGCGTCAGATGAGTCAGAGGGGAAACGCGACAATGAACGAGCAGCGCCGCCAGATCCTGCAGATGCTGGCCGGGGGCAAGATCACCGCGGACGAGGCCGAGCGGCTGATCGACGCCGTGCAACGAGAGCACTCCGAGTCGCCGACGGGAGCCGCGCCCCGCCCGAAGCCCCGGCCCAAGTACCTGCGCGTACTGGTGACCTGGACGGACGACCCCGGTAGCGACGGGCCGGGCCACGTCAACATCCAGATCCCGTTGCAGCTCCTGCGCGCCGGGGTCCGGCTCACGAGCCTGCTGCCTCCGCAGGCACTCACCCGGGTCAATGCACAGCTCAACCAGTCGGGAGTACCGATCGACCTCACCGAGCTCAAGCCGCAGCACCTCGAGGAGTTCGTCGAGCAGCTCGACGACATCACCATCGATGTCGACCAGGCCGACGGAAAGGTACAGGTGTTCTGCGAGTAACCCCCGCCACGGCACCGGTCGCCCACCCGGATCACGGGATCGGCCGGTGAACTTGTGGCCACGGGTGTGCGGCAATCCGTCACTCGGCGGGGCCGCAGCATCCGACCCGGCCTCCGCGCCGCCGAGACCCCGGTGAACGGGAGTTGTGGCTCACCGGCCCGAACAGCGTGGTAACTCGGCTCGTCGAGTGGGTGCAGCCCCCGAGCCGGCTGATGAGTGGGCGTCGCCCCGCCACGCCTGATGGACCCTCCTTCCCCGCGCGAATACGGTCGCCCCGGGCATCCACGTATGCCACCGCGCACCGCATGCCGCTGCGTACCGCGTGCGCCGCTCCGCACTGAGCGCCGCCGCCTTCCTCGCGATCTCAACCCACTCGATTTTCCCACCACTTCAGCCTTCGAATGGTAGGGCTCATGCCTTCTTCCGTCATGCCCGTATCCAGGCAAGGCGACGGTCGGCGGTCATCCGCCGTCGCCGCTGTCCACGCCACCGATCTGCGCAAGTCGTACGGCGACAAGGTCGTGCTCGACGGCATCGACCTGCGCATCCCGTCGGGGTCGGTGTTCGCACTGCTGGGACCGAACGGCGCCGGCAAAACCACCGCGGTCAAGATCCTCTCCACGCTCATCCGCGCCGACGGCGGACAGGCCCAGGTCGCGGGCCACGACGTCGCCGCCTCACCCGACGGAGTCCGCGCCGCGATCGGCGTCACCGGGCAGTTCTCCGCCGTCGACGGGCTGATCACCGGCGAGGAGAACATGCACCTCATGGCCGACCTGCACCACCTCCCCAAGCGCGAGGGCCGCCGCAGCACCGCCGAGTTGCTGGCGCGCCTCGACCTCACCGAGGCCGCGAAGAAGCCCGCCTCGACCTACTCCGGCGGCATGAAACGCCGCCTGGACATCGCCATGACCCTGGTCGGCAACCCGCGGATCATCTTCCTCGACGAGCCCACCACCGGCCTGGACCCGCGCAGCCGCCACAACATGTGGGGCATCATCCGCGAACTCGTCTCCGACGGCGTCACCGTCCTCCTCACCACCCAATACCTCGACGAGGCCGACGAACTCGCCGACCGCATCGCCGTGCTCCACGACGGAAAGATCGCCGCCGAGGGCACCGCCGACGAGCTGAAACGACTCGTCCCCGGCGGGCACGTCCGGCTCCGATTCACCGACCCACGCGCCTACGAACGCGCCGCCGCCGCCCTGCACGGCGTCACCTGCCGCGACGAGACGCTGTCCCTACAGATCCCCAGCGACGGCGGCCAACGCGAACTGCGCTCCATCCTCGACCTACTCGACGCCGCCGGCATCGAAGCCGACGAACTCACCGTCCACACCCCCGACCTCGACGACGTCTTCTTCGCCCTCACCGGCGGCACCGACCAGCCGAAGGAGGCTGTCCGATGAGCTCCCTCTCCCTCGCCGTACGCGACTCGAACACGATGCTGCGCCGCAACCTCCTGCACGCCCGGCGCTACCCCTCCGGAACCCTGAACCTGCTGCTCACGCCGATCGTCCTGCTGCTGCTCTTCGTCTACATCTTCGGCGACGTAATGAGCGCGGGCATCGACGGCGGCGGCGCGGACCGCTCCGAGTACACCGCCTATATCGTCCCCGGCATCCTGCTGATGACCATCGGCAGCACCGCGATCGGGGCCGCGGTGTACATCTCCATGGACATGACCGAAGGACTCATCGCCCGCTTCCGCACGATGGCGGTCTACCGCGGCTCCGTGATCGTCGGGCATGTCCTCGGCAGCGTGCTCCAGTGCGTGATGAGCGTGGTTCTCGTGGGCGCCGTCGCCGTGGCCATCGGCTTCCGGTCCACCGACGCCTCGGCCCTGGAATGGCTCGCGGCGTTCGGCCTGCTTGTGCTGTTCGCCTTGGCGCTGACCTGGATCGCGGTCGGAATGGGAATGGCGAGCCCGAACCCCGAAGCGGCCGCGAACAGTGCGATGCCGCTGATCCTGTTGCCACTCGTCTCGAGCGCCTTCATCCCGGCCGAGACGATGCCCGGCTGGTTCCGACCGATCGCCGAGTACCAGCCGTTCACCCCCGCCATCGAAACCCTCCGCGGCCTGCTGCTCGGCACCGAGATCGGCCACAACGGATGGCTCGCGATCGCCTGGTGCGGCGGCCTGATCGGGCTCGGCTACCGCTGGTCGACGGTGCGCTTCAACCGCGACCCGAAGTAGCCGGCGCGGGCCCGCGGCCCCGGGGCTCGTCTCGCCCGAGTGCCGCGTACCGATGCCGCCGGGGGTTTCACCGCGCAAGTCCCTTCTCGGCGCCGACCACGGTTCCTCTTGATCCCCCAGCCGGTATCACACCTCGTGGTGGTTTTTTCGGCACGCCCGCTCTGCCATGATCGCCGGCACCCGATCGAGGGGATGTGGTGGTATGTCGGCGGAACGGGTCGCCGCGACGGTGCCGTTCGGGGCCGGGTCGATCTCGTTGCGGATCTATCCGCACGACGGGCTCGACGCGTCGGGCGTGGCCGGAGAGGCGATCCGGCAGGCCGTACTCGGCGCGGAGAGCGGCTTCGACGGCGTGATGACCAGTGAGCATCACGGCGGGTTCGCCGGGTACCTGCCCAATCCACTCCAGGTGGCCGGTTGGATGCTGGACCGGATGCCCTCCGGGTGGGCCGCCGCCGCCCCCGTACTACTCCCGCTGCGGCCGGTCGCGATGCTCGCCGAGGAGGTGGCGTGGCTGGCCGCGCTGCATCCCGGGCGGGTCGGCGTCGGGGTCGCGCCCGGCGGACTGGAACTCGACTTTCGGCTGATGGGCCTCGACTTCGCGGCCCGGGCGGCCGGATTTCGGGCGGGATTGCCCCGGCTGACCGAGTTGCTGCGTGGCACGGAACTGGGCGAACTGGCCGGTGACCGGGCCCTGTCCGGGTGCGCCGCGCGACCGGTGCCCGTGGTGAGCGCGGCGATGAGTCCGGGCGCGGTGCGCCGAGCGGCCGAGGCCGGTGCGGGCATCCTCTTCGACGGTGGTTCGGAGCCGGCCCGGCTGCGCGAGTTGACGGATCGATACCTCGACGCCGGCGGTGCCGGGCCTCGCGTGCTGATCCGCCGCGTGTGGATCGGAGATCCGCCGCGCGAGGCGTTCGAGCGGCAGTCCCGGGTGTATCGGGGCTACACCCCGGCGGCGGCTCAACGGCACTGGCGCGGCACCGGGTTCGCCTGCCACGACGACGCGGTCGCGCTTGCCGACGAACTCGCTGCGGTACGGGCCGAGATCGGCGCCACGTGCCTCAACCTGCGGATCCACGTGCCCGGCGTGTCCCCCGAAGCGGCGCGTGAGCAGATCGCCACGCTGGGCCACGAGGTGCTGCCTCGACTGCGGTCCGCCGGCGCGAATTCGGCCCGGGCTCGCGGCACCGGCGCGGATCCGGCACGAGGCGACGGGCCGGTGACCGATACGAACACGACGACCGAGGGAGTGCGGCAGCGGTGATAGCGGAGCGGATCAGGTTGACCGGGCGGACGGTGATCGTGTCCGGGGCCGGTGGCGGCGGGATCGGGACCACCTGCGCGCGCGGGCTGCTCGAAGCCGGTGCCACCGTGCTGGGCGTGGATCGGGACGCCGAGCGATTGGCCGCGATCGAAGCCGAGTTGGCGGATTCGACGGGGACGCAGGATTCGACGGGGCCGGCGGATTCGGCGGGGCCAGTCGGCCCGCGTGGCACGTTGCGCACGGTGTGTGCGGACGTCTCCACCGCCGAAGGAGTGGCGACCGTGCTGGAGCGGGCCGCCGCCGCGCCCGGTGAACTGTACGGACTGGTCAACGTGGTGGGTGGGAGCCTGCTGCCGCACTGGGCGCCCGCGCTGGACTTCGACCGCGCGCAGTGGGACGAGTCCTTCGAGCTGAACCTGCATCACGTGATGTGGCTGTCCCAGGCCGTCGCCCGGCACCTGGTCGCGCACGAGTCGCCCGGCTCGATCGTGACCATCAACTCCACCGGCGGCGTGGTCGCCGCGCCCTATCACGTGGGCTACGGCACGGCCAAGGCCGCCGTTCTCGGGCTGACCCGGACACTGGCCCTGGAGTGGGGCCGGTACGGGATCCGGGTCAACGGGATCGCGGCCGGCTCGATCACCACGCCGCGCGCGACCGCCGCCGCGCAGGACCCGGAGCTCGCGGGCCGAGGGGTCCCGCTGCGCCGCCGGGGCACGCCCGCCGACGTCGCGGCCGCGGTCCTGTTCCTGATCTCGGACCTGTCCGCTTACACCACCGGCGCGGTCATCCCGGTCGAGGGCGGCGCGCTCCACCGACTCGGCCTGTTCGACGAGGACAACGTCCCGGTACATGTCACCAATCCGCAGATCCTGGTCCGGATCCACGGGGACGCGCCGGACTGACCGCCGGCACGATCCGCCGGCCCGGGCCGCCCGCTCGCTCGCTCGGCCCGCAGGTCCCGGAGAACAGCGGGCCGATTCCCGGTCACGGCTGTGGCAGTGCCGTCGCCGCCGCGCGGACCAACTCGCCCAACAACGCGGCGGTGGCCGGTGGATCCGGCGCCGCGCCGTGCACCGCCGCGTCGACGAGCCGCTCCTGATCGGGCAGTCGCACCGTGCGCACCGCCGCGTTGTGCTGCGCCGCCAGTGCCAGACCGGGCAGCGTGGTGACGCCGAGGCCGGCCGCGACCAGTGCCTGGACGGCGACGTAGTCGTCGGTGGTGAAGGCGACTTCGGGTACGAACCCTTCCATCGCGCATGAGCGGATCAGGTGTGTGCGGCAACGTTCGCACCCGGTGATCCAGCGTCGTCGCGCGTGGTCGACGAGCCGATCACCGACCGTCCCCATCGGCGTCACCAGGTGGATCGGCTCGACCAACAGCCGGGTGCGACGCAGCCCGTCGCCCCTCTCCACCGGCTGCCCCGGGTGCGTGAACAGCAGTGCGACATCTACCTCGCCGGCGCGCAACAGCCTTACCGCGTGCGGTGGTTCGGCCTCGACCAGGCGCAGCTCGACGGCCGGATGAGCGGCGCTGAACGCGGCCGCGGCGCGCGGTACGAAGGTGCCCAGTGCGGAGGGGAACGCGGCCAGCCGGACCCGGCCCGCGCGCAGTCCGGTGTAGGCGGCCAGTTCGGCCTCGGCCGCGTCCAACCGGCCCAGGATCTCCTCGGCCCGCTCGGCCAGCGTGCGTCCCGCGTCGGTCAGTCGGATGCCCCGTCCCACTCGCTGGATCAGCCGACTGCCGGTCTCCGCCTCCAGGCGGGAGAGGTGGTGGCTGACCGAGGGCTGCGCGTACCCCAGCACCCGGGCCGCCTCGGTGACCGAGCCGTGCCGGGCGACGGCGGCGAGCACGCGCAGGCGGGTGACGTCGAGCACGCTCGGCAACCTATCAATCATGTCTATGGATATCCGAGAAGACTGGCATTGGACCGATGGGATGTCGGCACCCCACGATGGCGGCATGGACGCCGACCCCGCCTTCGCAGCCGCCGACCTCGCTTCCCCGGCCGCCGAAACAACCGAAACAGCCGCAACGGTCAGCACAGTCGACACCACCGGCACCACTGCCGACCCCACGTTCGCCGACGTCCTGGCGGCCCGCGATCTTCTCGCCGAACACCTCCCGCCGACGCCGATGTGGTCGTATCCCGCACTCGACGCGGCCACGGGCGCACACGTGTATGTCAAACACGAGAACGTCCAGCCGGTCGGGGCCTTCAAGGTGCGGGGCGGATTGACCCTGCTGGCCGGCCTGAGCCCCGCCGAGCGCGCCCGGGGCCTGGTCACCTACTCGACCGGCAACCACGCGCAGTCGATCGCCTACGCGTGCGCCGCGTTCGACGCGTCCTGCACGGTGGTGATGCCCGCCGAGGCGAACCCGGCGAAGGTGCGGGCGGTCCGCGCGCTCGGCGCCGAGGTGCTGCTGCACGGCGCGGACATGGCCGGCGCGCAGTCGCGGGCCGAGGAGTACGCGGTCGCCGGGGGCGGGCTCCTGATCAGCCCCGGCGACACCGCGGGCCTGGTGGCCGGGGTCGGCACCACATATCTGGAGATCCTCACGGCCCGACCCGACCTGGACGCGATCCTGGTCCCGGTGGGCAGCGGCACCGGAGCGGCCGGCGCGCTGCTCGTGGCCGCCGAACTCGCACCGAACTGCCGGGTGTTCGCCGTACAGTCGGCCGCCTCTCCAGCCGCGCACGACTCGTGGCGGACCGGCTCGTGCGTCACCCGGGCGAACGCCACCGTCGTGGAGGGCCTGGCCACCGGTCGCGGCTTCGAACTCCCCCAGCGCCTGCTGCGGACCACCGGCCTGGCCGACTTCCTGCTCGTCACCGACGCGCAGATCGCCCGCGCACAACGGCTGCTCGCGACCCACGCACACACCCTCGCCGAGGGCGCCGGCGCCGCCGCACTGGCGGCCGTACTCGCCCACCCCACCGAGTTCAAGGGCTTGAACATCGCCGTCGTGTGCACCGGTGGCAACGCCTCCCTCGCCGAAATCACCTCCCTGGGCCGGGACCACACGTGAGCGGGGCGGTGCGGTGACGTGAGGTGAGGTGAGGTCGTCGGTCGGCCCGGGCGCACCGAGAACCACGGTGTGCGGTGCCGAAGTGGTCCGCCGGGGAACGGTAACCCAGGGGTTAAGGGTGGTTCGGAGATCGGCCGTTGTTCGGGGTGGGCAGACGCGAGAGTCTTGAGGTGTCGGGGAGCGAGGCAGCCGGACGCGGAGGACGCGGGCCGTCGCCTCACCACCAACCACCCTCATTCTCACGGGAGTTCGTCATGGCTGCGATCAACCACACGCTCACCGCCGGCACCGACGCGATCGCCGGCACCCGGGACACCGTCGGCCGCTGGCTCACCGCCGGTGCCGTCGCCAACACCCTGATGGCCGGCACCTACGTCGCCTTCTCCGCTGTCGTCATGCCGCTGCTCGGCACCAAGGACGACGCCGACTTCGTGCACTCGATGCAGCAGATCAACACCGGTATCGAGAACCCGCTCTTCTTCACCGTCTTCACCGCGGCCCTCGCCGCCCCCGCCATCGCCGCCTGGAAACTCCGCAAGCGCGGCGGCGGCACCACCCTCATGCGCTGGACCCTGGCCGCGCTCGCGCTCTACACCACCACCGTCCTGACCACCTCCGGCATCAACGTCCCCCTCAACGAGGCACTCGCCGCCGCAGGCAGCACCGACCCGGCCAAGACCCGCGCGGACTTCGAGAGCACCTGGAACATCTGGAACGGCATCCGCGCCGTCCTCTCCACCGCCGCCGCCGTCGCGATGGCCAAGGCCATCCGCCTGCACCGCCGCAACGGGGTCTGAGCACCGACGTGGGCCGGGTGGGCCGCCGGCGTGCTCTCGCCGCCGGCGGGTTTCGACGGATTTATTGCTCATCCTGGTCGCACAGGCAAGGATCGGGAGCGATATTCGTCCGCATCGGAGGTTGTTGTGAAGGTCCTCGTGGTCGGTGCCACCGGCACTCTGGGTAAGGCGGTCACCACGCTGTTGTCCGCACGGCACGACGTGGTCACCGCCTCCCGGAGCGGAAAGACCGATGTCGCGGTGGACATCACCGATCCGGCGTCGGTGGCGGCGATGTACGAACAGGTCGGCCGGGTGGACGCGGTCGCGTGTGCGGCCGGTGGCGTGCCGTTCAAGGTGGTCGCGGAACTGAGCCATGACGACATCAGGAGCGCGGCGCTGGACAAGCTGCTCGGACAGGTGGAACTGGTCCGGGCCGGGCTCGATTTCGTCGCGGACAACGGCTCGTTCACGCTGATCACCGGCATCCTCTCGGGCGAGAGCATCCGCACCGGATCGATGGCCTCGATGGCCAACGGCGGCATCGACGCGTTCGTACGCGCCGCCGCGGTCGAACTGCCGCGCGGGCTGCGGATCAACTCGGTCAGCCCGACGGTGCTCACCGAGTCGATGGACGCCTACGACTCGTCCTTCCCGGGCTTCCCGCCGGTCGACGCCGCCGTCGCCGCGATGGCGTACCGCCGCTCGATCGAGGGCGTGGAGACCGGCCGGGCCTTGCGCGTGGGCTGGTAGCCGATCCGCCGTCCAACCCCCTCGGACCCACCACCTCTCCTCGCCCGCGGCGCCATGGAGCTCGCGCAAGGATCGTGGTTCCGGCGCTCGACCGCCCGCGGGTGACCGCCCGGTCCGTCGGCGCTCGATGGCCGAAGGCCCGTGTGGGCTCGGCCACCCCCGATGCGTGCGCGCCTTCGGGTCGGGCGGCTCCCGCGTGCGGACGCGGCGCGTTCAGACCTCCGTCGAGCCCCTCTTCGGTCCCCAGATGTCCAGTCCGGCGTACGCGGGCTGCCACTCGTTTCGGTAGGCCGCGCGCAGGGGTTCGGGCAGGAGGCCGAGTACGGCCGCGACATTGTCCGTATTCGCGTCGTCCAGCAGCCACGGCAGGTACCGGGGGTTGTCGTCGCCGATCCGGATGCGGTGCTCGGCGCCGAAGCGCTGGAGCACGTCCGGCGTCACGTGCGCGTCGATGATCTCGAGTGCCTCGTCCTCCTCGTGCGCGAGGTGTCCGCCCAGGCCGCCGACCAGCCGTTCGACGATCATGGCCAGTCGTTCCGGGCCGCCTTCGCGGTCGGCCAGTGCCGCGTCGACGGCGTTCAGGCCCGGGTCGACGATGGCGTGTTCGGCCTCCATCGCGTCGAGCACGGCCAGTTCGTCCGGCCGGTTCCGCACAGCCGACCGAATCGCGGGCCACAGCACGTCGTCCTCGGCACCGTGATGTACGTGCAGGTAGCGCTTGAACATCTCCCAACCGATCGCCGCCTGGAGGACCCGACGCGGGTCGTCGCTCGTGTCGGCCGTGATCCTGGCGATCCGTCCCAATTCCCGCCGAAGCGCGTCGTGGAACGTGTACATCATGGACATGTCGTTCTTGAAGGTCTTGCGCGTCATGGTGTGCTCCGATCGCGTGATCCGCCGACCCGGCGTCGGCGCGCGGCATCGCCCGGCGGCGCGGTGTGCAACCGCGCGCCGGTTCCGGTCCGTTCGGCTGTTCGGCTCGTCTTCGACTCGTACTCGGCGGCTCGCTGCCGCCCGACACATCAATGACGAATCCCGGATCGCGAATGTGACCGATCCCGGCCCGAGACTTTCCCGAACCCACGGATCCGCCGACGGCACCGGCACGACCGGTCGCGCCGACACACGGTCGTCGCGCCGCCGTCCCGGGCGACGGGTCGGGTGGGCCGACGGCTCTTGTCCGTCCTGTCGGACATCATGGGGGTATGAATACGCACCGGCCACGAGGCACCTGCGGCGTGTGCGGTCGTCGCGTCGCGGTGACCGAGACACACGCGGTCTGGCGGCACGACGACCCCGGCCACGCGCGGGCCGACGACGCGCCGATCTCCTGCCGGGGGTCGTGGACACCGGCCGCCGAGGCCACCGATCACACCACCGGACCCACCCAGCTCGACCTGCTCAGCGTCGCCGCGGCTGCGGAGGAGGGCGAGCACCCCGATCGGGAGGCGGCCGACAAGACGGGTGAGCTGCTCGCCGGCTCGGCGCCCACCCCGGCCGGTGGGTCACCCGGTCGGTGACGCGCTCCGCGCCGAACCGGCCGGATCGCCGGCCACCGCCCGTGCGGTGGCCAGCAGTTCCGGGATCGTGCCGGTGAATTCCGGGAACAGGCGCATGGCCACTATCCACGCCTCGACATCGGCTCCCAGAAACTCCTCGACCAGCGCCTTCGCCTCGGCCCGAGGCGCGCCCGAGGCCCACCACCGGGGCGACGTACGCGCATCCGTGTCGGCCAGCACCGACAACACGACCGGAGCCGGGTGGGCGTGCCGGAGCAGGTCGGCGCCGGACAACCGGCCGGCCGCCAACGCCTCGTGCAGCCAGGGTCGTTCCTCCCGGCTGCGCGCCGCCAGTCCTCCGGCCAACATCGCGATCAGCAACTCGTGTGGACAGTCCGGGGCTTCGGCGAGCCGATCGTGCAGTACGAGCGGCAGCGCGGCGGCCCGATGCGAACGGATCAGCTCCGCCCAGGGCATGCCGCCGCCGTCGGCGAGGATCGCGTCGACCCGGCCGCGCTGCCCCCCGTCCTCGCCCTCGCGCGCCGCCTCGCACAGGAACGCGGCGACCCGTTCGGGGTCCTCCTCGGCGGCCAGGCGTGCGCGCAACAGGCTCAGGCCGTCGCCCCGGGCGAAGGCGTCCTCGATCGGTTCGCGCACGTCGGCGGGGAAATCGGCCTCGGCCAGGACCCGACGGGCCTCGTCGACGCCGTGTCGGGTCCAGACGCCCACGATCACCCGCAGTCGGCCCGCCTCGGTGCGCAGCGGCAGCCGGTTGACGACGACGCGGGCCACCTCGGGATCGCCCGAGGTGATCCCGGCGGCCAACCACGCCGCGCAGCGACCCAGCTCCGCGCCCCACAGCAGGGCGATGAGCGGTTCGGCCACCCGCCCCCGCGTCCCGTCGCGGCGAACGCCCGCCAGCAGCCGGGCGCGTTCCGCGTCGGGCAGCAGCGAACCGGCGAACAGCGCGGCGTCCACGTGCGGATCGTCCAGGTTCGACAACGCGTCCACCTCGTCGGTGGCGAGGTCGCCGCGAGCGGCCCGATCGACCGGCCTCTCGGCGGCGCCGGACCGCTCGGACCCGACGAACGCGGGCATCGGGAGCGGCGGCGCGGTGGTCGGCCGAGGCCGATCGTCGCGTCTCCCGCCCGTCTCGCCCGACTCACGCGCCTCGATCGCGGCCTGCAACGCGGCGTCGCCCGACGCCCGCGCCGCGTCGGCCAACACCGTCGGCACCGACGCCATCGCCCGCAGCGCCGGCGCCAGTTCGGCGCCGAGCCGGGCCACCAGGACGGGCACGAGGGCGGGATCCGCCAGGGTGAAGACGGCCTTGGCCACGGACCGTTCGATGCTGTTCACGGGCGTGCTTCCTGTCGGGTGGGTGGAGCCGACCTGTCGGGCGGGCAGGACGGACCTGTCCGGTGGGTGGGGCCGACGCGCCGACCGGCGTGGTCAGACCCGGGCGCGCAGCGCCGCGAGCGCGTTCCGAATCACGTCGGGGTTGCGCGTGTAGTAGCCGAGTTCACCCGACGTGTACGGGAGTTGGGCCACGTACGCCTCGGCCGCCTGTTCCGGCGTGCACTGCTCAGGGCCGACCACCTCGCGGATGATCACGATGCTCTCGGCCAGGCCCAGCGCCCGGCTCTTGAGCCAGGCCGCCAGCGCGGTCATGCCGCCGCGCGCCGCCTCCCGGCGCGCGTCCGGCAACAGCGGGTCGAGCCACCGCAGCCGCCACGCGTAGCCGTCGGTGGCGGGTTGCTCGTCCTCCTCGGCCAACACCGGCTCCAGCGCCGTCAGCAGCCGCGACATGAACTCGGCGCCGGCGCCTCCGATGTCCGGGTACTCCTTGGCGAACTCGTCCCAGTCCGCCTCCTGGTCGACGAACGCACCGGCCGTGATCCGCCGTCCGGCCCAATGCGGCTCGCCCGCCACCAGGGTCCGGTGCAGCAGATCGGCGCCCAACGTCGTCGACTCGGCCAGCAGTACCGCGTCGTAGAGGTCCTTGCCCTGGGGGTAGGAGTCGGAGAGCAGCCAGAGCAGTTTCCAGGCCAGCGACTGCTCGGGGGTCGCGGCCAGGATCCGGTGCGCGCCCGACCCGTCCCGACGCGGTACGTCCGTGTACTCGGCCGCCGACGGGAGCGACTCGTTGAAGACGAAGTCGAGTTGCACGGTGCCCGACGGCAGTCCGTCCGCGTGCCACGGCAGCACCAGGCGCCGGCCGGGTACCCGGTCGTAGGTCCAGATCTCGTCGTCGATCGCGCCGTCCGCGTCGATCCTTACGCCCGGATCGCTGTGGGAAGGGGTGTGCGTACGCGAGAGGGCGTCCGCACCGCGCGCGATCGCGGCGAACATCCGGTCGGTGCGCGGCTCGACCACGTCCCAGGTGGCCGGTACCACGACGAAGTCGAGGTCGCCGGGCTCGCGCGCGGCGGCGCCGTACCAGGCCCGGAGCAACATGCTGCCGCGCAGCACCAGGTGCTCGGCCCACGGGGAGTCCGCCACCGCCGCCAGGACGTGGTCGACCGCCTGTCGGCGGGCGGTGTGCCAGCGTTCGGCGGTCCCGGGGGCGGTGAACTGCGGTTCACCGGCCCGCATGGCGCTGCCGTAATGCTTCAACGCGGGGTCGAAGACCGGCCGTTGACGTACCCCCGGGCCGGTCACGGAGACCAGGGTCCGAGGCAACTGCCGTGCCAGGCGGACGCGTTCGTCCAACGGCTCGGTCGGCAGGCTCTGCTCGTCCCACGGCCCCCAGCCCAGGCTGTCCCAGGTGTCGTGCCCGCTGTTGTCGGTCATGGCCGCTTCCGTTCGTCGTGGCAGTCACCGTCGCGGTCCCCGTCCGGCGACCTCCCGTCGCGGGACGGCGCGAAGTCCCTTCGGTTCGAGCCGGGTCGGACCCGTTCGAGCGGATCGGACCGGGTAGGAACCGCTCAGGCCCGATCGGGCCGGTGCACGCCGGCTCCGGCCGGCTCGGGCCGGTCGGTGCCGTCGAGGTCCTTGGCGTACCAGATCTCGGCGTACTTGCCGCTGTTGTGCGCGGGTACCTCCGCGTAGCCGCTCCTGGTGTACAGCGTGCGGGCCTCGACCAGGTCGAGGCGGGTGTCCAGGACGATCCGGGCCACGCCCAAGGGGCGGGCGGCGTCGTCCACGGCCGCCATCAGGCGCCGGCCGCCGCCGGTGCCGCGCAGGTCGGGTCGGATGAACACACGGGTCAACTCGGCGGTACGCGCGTCCCGCAGCAGCAGCCCCGCGCACGCGGCCGGCTCGCCGCCGTATCGGCCGATCAGGAACAGGCCCCGCGGCGGGGCGAGGTGGTCGCTCGGCGCGTCGGCCAAGCCCTCCTCGATCTCGATGGGCGTCGAGTCCCGGCCCTCGTGCAGCCGGTAGTACCGATCGCTGACCTCGACGAAGTACGCCCGCAGCAGCGCGAGCGCTTCGGGAGAGCCGACCGCGGCGGGGGCGATCGTCCAGGTCTGCGGGTGGGGGCTGCGTACGGCGGTGGACATGGGAAAAGTGTTCCGCACCCGTCAAACCGTTTGCCGACCGGGTGACGCGCACACCGCCGGGTGATTCCGCCGTCGCACAGCGCACACCATCCGGCGGGGGGGGCCCCGGGGGGGGGGGGCGCCCGCCCCCCCCCCCCCGGCGGGGCGCGGCGGGGCCCCCCCGCCCCCCGGCGCGCGGTGGTTTGCCAGCCCGGCCGGGGGGTGGGACACGGGCCGG